>CAUZVZ010000038.1:0-20241 GCA_963583605.1 Gemmatimonadales bacterium UBA6960 | reverse complement strand
GAGGACCTTCGCGGGATTCTCGAGAGCCGCGATCGCAGAGTACAGATCATCACCGATGAGTTCGACGCGATCGACAAGAAGTACGGAGACGAACGGCGGAGCGAAATCGTCGGGGACGCTTCTTCGCTGGAGGTCGAGGACCTGATCGCGGACGAGGAAATGGTCATCACGGTCTCGCGCGAGGGATACGTGAAGCGGACCGAAGTCGATACCTACCGTGCCCAGAGGCGTGGAGGGCGCGGACTCCAGGGGATGGGCACCAAGGACGAGGACTGGGTGGAGCACCTCTTCGTGGCGTCCGCCCACGAGTACCTGATGATCTTCACCCGGTCGGGTCAGTGCCATTGGTTGAAGGTGTGGCAGGTCCCGCCTGCGGGACGGCATTCGCGCGGGAAGCCGATCGTGAACCTCCTGAAAATAGATCCTGCGGACGAGATCGCGTCAGTCGTTCCGGTCCGGGAGTTCTCGGACGACCGCTACCTCATGTTCTGCACCAGGGGCGGCAAGATCAAAAAGACCGCGCTGTCTGCTTACGGAAATGTGCGTTCGGTGGGCCTTATCGGGATCAACATTCGTGAGGCGGATGAGTTGATCGATGTTCAGGTCACGGGCGGCGACGACGAGGTGATTCTTGCGACGCGGAATGGCCTCGCGATCCGCTTTCGCGAGTCGGACGCCCGTGTGATGGGTCGGGTTGCGGAGGGGGTCCGAGGCATCCGTCTGGGTGGCGGCGACCGCGTGGTCGGCATGGTTGTCGTGGCGCGCGAGGACGCCACGTTGCTCGTCGTGTCTGAGTCGGGGATGGGGAAGCGCTCCGAGATCGACGCTTACCGGCTCCAGGCACGTGGCGGCAAGGGCGTGATCAACCTTAAGACCACCGAGAGGACGGGAAAGGTCGTCGCGATCAAGTCGGTCGTGCCCGGGGATCAACTCATGGTGATCACTCGGAACGGCATCATCAATCGGCAGAACATCGACGAGATCCGCGTGATCGGGCGCGCGACACAGGGTGTTCGCCTCGTGAACCTCGACGACAAAGACAGCGTCATGGATGTGGCTCGTGTGATTCCGGAGGATCCGACGGAGGCTTTGGCAGTGTCTGGTGGGGCCACGGACGGTGAGGTGCCGGAGGGGCAGGGAGTGGATGGTGAGGGAGTGGATGGCGAGGAAACGGACGGCGTGGGGGCCGATGGCGGCGAGGGAGCAGGGGCTTCCGTGGACTCGGGGACCGGGGAGGCGGTCGGGATGGACCCCGACACGGAAGGTGAGTGAAGACTTAGTCGGACTGGACGCCTTCAGGGAGGCCCACGAGAGGATCCGCCCGGCTATCGTGCGCACTCCGCTCTATCCGTCCGACGTTTTGACGCGTGAGTTGGGTACCGACGTCCGACTCAAGCTCGAATCTCTGCAGCGGACGGGTTCCTTCAAGTTTCGGGGGGCGTACAACTACGTCTCTCAGCTCTCGGCTGATGCTCGCTCGAAGGGCGTCATCACGTACTCGTCCGGAAACCATGCACAGGCCGTCGCGTTGGCCGCTCAACTCCACGGAGCCCGGGCGGTCGTCGTGATGCCGACCACCTCACCCCAGATCAAGCAAGAAGGGGCGAAGCGGTTGGGCGCTGAAGTCGTGTTGGAGGGGACGACCTTCCTCGAGCGGATGGCCAAAGCGGAGTCCCTCGCCGAGGAGCGGGGACTCGTGATGGTGCCGCCCTTCGATGATCCGACGATCATTGCCGGTGCCGGCACGGTGGGGCTTGAGATGGCTGAGGATTGGGATGCGTTCGACTCGGTATTGGTGCCCATCGGTGGGGGTGGGCTGTGCAGCGGAACCGCGGCGGCGCTGCGCCGACTTCGGCCCGACATACGGATCTACGGAGTGGAGCCGACGGGCGGTGCCTCCATGAAGGCCGCGCTTGAGGCCGGCCAGCCGGTGACGCTCGATTCCAGCACGTCCGTTGCCGACGGCCTTCTGCCGGTCCGGACCGGGAATTTGACGTTCAAGCATGTCCGTGAGTTTGTGGATGACGTCGTGCTCGTGGATGACGACGCGATCCGCGAGGCCGTCTCATTTCTGTTCAAGCAGCAGAAATTGGTGGTCGAGTTCTCCGGAGCGGCCACGGTCGCGGCGTTGCGCAGCGGCAAGGTCGAGACGGAGGGACGAGGCGTGGTCGCGGTCATCAGCGGCGGGAACGTGGACCCGGCCCTGCTCGTAGGTCTCTGATCGGTGCGCACTCTCGATCCCTGATCGACACACACGCTAGATTCTTCATTGATGCACATTCTTCATTGATGCACATACTGAATTCTTGATTCATGCACACACTCATCCTGTTCGATATTGACGGCACCCTCACCCGGGGAGGGCCGGCCAAAGTCGCATTCCACACGGCGATGTTGGAGACGTTCGGTACCGCCGGAGCGATCGAGTCTCACGACTTCTCAGGAAAGACCGATCCGCAAATCGTCCGGGAGCTCCTGACGGACGCTGGGCTGGACGACGACACCGTCGACGCCAGGCTCGCTGAGCTTTGGGACCGGTATATCGGAGAACTCGAGGCCCGCATCGTCGACAATCCAATGAGGCTGTTACCCGGGGTGGCGAGCCTCATCGAGGCCCTCGATGCCGAACCCGATGTGGCGTTGGGACTGGTCACCGGCAACATCATTCGAGGGGCTCAGGTCAAGCTCGGATCGGTCGGACTCGCCGAGCGCCTTACGGTGGGCGGATACGGCTCAGACCATGAGGTCCGTGAGCATCTTCCGGCCATCGCGCTCGATCGGGCGTTTGAGGCCTGGGGTGTGCGCTTCGCAGCGGAGTCGGCCGTCATCGTGGGTGACACGCACCGAGATGTGGAGTGCGGGAAGCACGAGGGGATGAGAACAGTCGCCGTGGCGACCGGACGAGTCCCACGAGTCCGGCTCGAGACGACCGGGGCCGACGCGGTCTTCGACGATCTGTCCGATATCGACTCAGTGATGGAGGTTCTGCTTCCCTGAATTGTGCGGGGCGGTTGACTCCTCGAGAGCTCCATTGGGTCGGCTGCGGTTTGCAGTGAGACGCTTTGGGGAACATCTTTACCGGAGCCCGCGTAGCGGGTTACATCAGTGGTGCAAGGGCGATCGTGTGGCCGAACATTGAGCAACGGAGTGAACGTGGCTAAGGCTAAAGGCGGAGATCTCAAGGCGTTCTATTGGGTTTTGGGTGCGACAGCCGTGATTGCTGTCGCCGCTCTGGCGTGGTCGGGTATGGGCGGAGGCGCGAGGTCTGCCGCGACTCAGCCGATTCTGAGCATCGTGGAGGGGGAGATAGAGGGTATCGAATGGCTGGGCGAGACCGCGACCGGTGTCGAGCGCGGTGATCCCAACGCTCCGATCACGATTCTGGAGTTCGGCGACTTTCAGTGCCCGGCGTGCCAACAGTTCGCCACGTTCGTGAAGCCTCAGATCGATTTGGCGTACGTCGAGGAGGGAGTGGCCCGTTTCGTCTTCCACGACTATCCCATCGTGTCGGGACACCCGTACTCGTTCCTGGCGTCCCGGGCGGCGCGTTGCGCGCTCGATCAAGGCGATCAGTACTTCTGGCCCTTCCACGACCAACTCTTCTCGCACCAGTCGACGTGGTCTGTCAGCCAGGGCTTCCCCATGAACGCTTTTGAAGGCTATGCTGGCACGCTCGGTCTCGATGTGGACGACTTCGCCAACTGTCTCGCCAGTGACCGTCACGCTGAGGTGGTCAGCGCCAACATGCGCTTGGGCATCGAGTTGGGCGTGAGCGGCACCCCGACGATCTTCGTGAGCAAAGGCGACGGAACCGGTGTTCGCGTGGTTCGTTGGAGTGAGTTCGAGGCGTTCCAGAGCGTGATCGAGCGCCTCATGGAAGAGGACGTTGGAGACGGAGGTTGAGCGCGAAGCTCGTCACGGTCCGGCTGCTCTTCGCGGATGACGGAGCGTTTCACCACGAGCAGGTCGCGATTCCGGCTGAGTCGATAGCGGGCTATGACCGGTTGATCGACTGTCTCATGGAGGACCCCGACGTGCTGAAACGGCTTCACGTAGACGTCACCCGCGTCTGCTCCGCTGAGTTGGCCAATGAGAGCGCCGCTCCTAAGAACGGCTCGCCGTCTAAAACCAGTTAGCCGGTCAACTCCTGGGCTCGAGCGAGGGTCCATTCTCCAACGATGTCCGGGGGCCAGAGCCCGGCCGCTGCTTGCGCAGACAGCGTTGTGACCTCTTCCCAGGCGCGCCGGGCGGTATCCGGATCGACCCATCCTCTCGACGCTGCTTCGTCGAGATCTTCTTCGTCGAGCGTCAGAAGGTGCCCGCTCGGATCGAGCCAGAGATCGAGGAACAGATCAGTTGTGCGCCAGATCCGGCCCACTTCGAAGACGCACGGGGTCAGGATGTTCGCGTATGTGCCCGTGAACGAGCCGTCGGCACGGTGGAAGAGTCCGATATCGTGCCAGGCGTTGGGGAAGGTGAACCAGATCACTTCGGAACCGGTCTCCAGTACGATGTCACCGGCGATCCGGATCGGGGACTCGAAGTGCAGGTCACGGGCGTACGTGATTTTTACGCCGTCTTCCTCGTGGATCAGATACTGCGTGTAGACCTGCGTCCGATCGGGCGGCCTGAGGTAGTGAATGTGGACGAGCGGCGGGCCCTCATCCGTCTCTGCTGACATCCGTCACTCGCTGATGGCCTCCACGAAGACCTCCATCGTGCCTCCGCAGACCGCGGGGCTCAGGGAAAGCAGATCCTCGGTCAGGTCGACGCGAACCATCTGGGGCTCTCCGGTCTTGATCACCTCGTACGCCGCCTCGATCACCTCGCCCTCACCACACCCACCACCCACGGTGCCCACCAGCTCCTCTCCGGGGTCGACGAGCATCTTGGCGCCCACACCCCTGGGAACGGAACCCTTGGCGGATACGATCGTCGCCAGGGCTATGGCACGGCCCCCACGGACCTTGTCGGCGATGGCTTGATAGACGTCGTAGTCGTTGTGGCTATTCATTTATCCTCAGTATCTTTGAAAAATCTATCCAGAATTCGCTCCTGGTCCATCAGGGGCGCGCCGGTGCCGCCTCTCCACTGGAGGATGATCTCCGCAAGGACCGCAACGGCGATCTCGATCGGTGTCTCAGCCCCGATGTCCAGTCCGACCGGCGCCCGCACCCGGGTGAGCCGATCCCTCGCCGTTCCTTCCGTGTCGACTCCGTCCTTCTCCCATACTTCTTTCTGGAGCTGGGAGAAGGCGGCCCGCACGCGCCGCCGGCTTCCGATCATGCCCACGTAAGGTGGCTCCACGTCGGTCTGCAACAAGTGGCGGAGGCACTCGTAGTCGTACTTGTGTCCTCGGGTCACGAGCACGACGTGACTCGTGGAATGCATGGGGACGTCTGCGAACGGATTCCTGAAATCGACTTTCAGGATTTGGTCGGCCTCGGGGAAGCGCTCCCGGGTGGCGAAGTCGGGCCGATCGTCCACGACGATGACGCGAAAGCCCATCGCAGCGCCCACGGAGCACATCGGCTGTGCGATATGACCCGCGCCGACGATCACCAGGTCCGGATGGGGGTGATGCGCCTCCACGTACACCTGGATCGTCGGTCCGGTGGCCGATTTCAGCTCATGGACGCCCTCCTTCGAGGTTCTGCGTTCCCCGAGCCGCTTCGTTCCGAGCGCCAAGGCCGCTTCGTCGAGGCCGGCATCGCCGAACGAACCCACGAGGCCCTTGGCGCCGCCCTTGGCCTGACGGACGACTACCCGTTTTCCCACGAGCTCCGGAGGTGCCGACACCGGAACGATGAGCGCGATCGGCTGGCGGGCCTCCTGGGCATCGAGCACCTCTGCCGTCGCCTCCATGGGCGTGAGTGGCGCGTTCTTGGCGTCTGTCATCGGTGCTTCTTCAACAGCCTTCTAGGAGGTGGAGACGGTGCTCCTCAGGATAGTGACAGCGGTAGACCGTCATGTCGTCGATGTCGATGACGGTGCCCTCATCGTCGACCGGTACCGATACGGTCTCGTCGAGGTGCCGATGCACCACGGTGCGTGCACCCTCAGGGAGCGCGTCACTCAGGAGCTCTTGGAACAGCGCCCTACTGAAGAGGACGGGATGACCACGCTTGCCGGTGTACGTTGGCACGACCAACGGCGCTCGGCTTTGCCGAAACATCTCGATGAGTTTTCGCACGGTCTCTTCGTGAATCAACGGATGATCTACGGGGCAGAAGGAAACTCCCTCGACGGAATCACTGAGGACCCGGAGCGAGGCGCGTAGAGACCCGATCGGGCCGTCTTCGGGGGATGGGTTCATCACGACCTGCGCGCCAGCCTCCACCGCGCCGGTGGCCTCAGGTCCGTCCAGGGTCGGGAGTGCGACCAGCACGTGAGCGCAGCCCCCGGCTCGGTGCGCGTGAATCACACGTTCCAGAAACGTGCGTCCACCAGCGTCGAGCATCGCCTTGGTGGTACCCATCCGGCTGGAAGTGCCGGAGCAGGGAATCACCCCCCAAACCTCAGCCTGGGAAGGACTCATAGAACCCACGGTTCTCTCCGGCCAGACGGCGAATGAGATCGGCCGGCGTGAAGCGGGCGCCGTATCTCTCCTCGAATTCCTTCAGGCGGCTCAAGATGGTCCGGGTGTGTATCGTGTCGGCGAACCGAAGAAGGCCGCCACGGAAGGGCGGGAAGCCCGTCCCCATGATCATCCCGAGATCCACGTCGCTCGCCCGTCGAACGATGCCTTCGTCAAGAACCCGAGCGGCCTCGTTCACCATGGCCAGCACGAGGCGGCCGCGGATCTCGCGCTCTTCGAGAGTCGTACGAACGTCCGGCACCGCCGTGGAGAGGACGGCGTAGATCTCCGGGTCGACGCCCTTCTCCTTGCCTGATTCGTACCGGTATAAGCCGAGCCCTCCCTTCTTCCCCAAACGCCCACTGTCCGCCAGCGCCACCAGCGGCGGGGAGGGAGTCAACCGGTCGCCGAGGGCCTCATGCAGCGACTGCCCGGCGTGCCGGCTGATGTCGATGCCGACTTCGTCCACCAGTCGGAGCGGACCCATCGGCATGCCGAACTTCTTCGCGGCGGCGTCGACGGCCTCGACACTGGCTCCGTCGGCGAGGAGGAAGCCCGCCTCGTTCATATACGGGCCCAGAATGCGATTCACCAAGAAGCCGGGGCCGTCGCTGGTCACCACGGGCACTTTTCCGAGGGTGAGGGCGAGCGCATACGTCGTGGCCACCGCCTGATGACTGCTGCGCGTCCCGCGCACGACTTCGACCAGGGGCATCCGGTGGACAGGGTTGAAGAAGTGCATGCCGACGAAGTCTTCGGGCCGGGCCAGGGCGGACGCCATTTCGTCCACGGACAGTGAAGACGTGTTGGTGGCCAACACGCACCCTCTTCGCACGGCATCCTCCGTTTCCCGCAGGACGATCCGCTTGATGTCCATCTTCTCTACGACCGCTTCGACCACCAGGTCCTGCCGTTTGAATCCCTCGTACCGGAGGCCGCCGGAGATGAGCGTCATCCTCTGATCCGCCTCACGACGGAGAAGCTTTCGCCGCTTTACGAGCTCGGTGAAGAGCTTCCCGGCGTGCTGAAGGCCGCTCGCGACCGCATCATGGCGAATATCCTTCATGCGAACGCGAATGCCCCGGAAAGCGGCGAGTTGCGCGATTCCACCGCCCATCACGCCGGCTCCCAGCACCGCGAGGTACTCTACGTGTCCGGGCTCGACCGTCTCGTCATCGACTCCGGTCCCTTTACGCGCTTCCTCGCGGAGGTGGAATACGTGGATCAGATTCTTGGAGACGGTTGTGGCGACGAGTTCGCCCGCGGCCGTCGCCTCGATCTCGAGGGCCTTCCTGAGGGGTTTTTTCACGCTCCGGCCGACGACCTCGAGGATCTTCAAAGGTGCCGGGTAGTGGCCTCCCGTCAGCCGCATGACCTGCTTTCTTGCAAAGAACAGGACCAACCGGCGGCCTAGGGCGGTGCCGTCCTTGAGGCGTTTCAGGATAGGGCGCCGTGCACGTGGTTTCTTGGTCGAGGCCGCTCGTGACGCGAAGGCGGCGACTTTCTCTCGGAAGAGATCCGCTGGCACGACCTCGTCCACAAGTCCCATGCGCCGGGCGGTGGAAGCCGACACCTGGCGGCCGCTGAGCATCAAGTCCAAAGCGTCCTCGACTCCGATCAGCCGGGGGAGCCGGGTCGTTCCTCCCCACGCCGGTAGAATACCGAGAAGTACCTCCGGCAGGCCCATCTTGGTGGAGGGTGCATCGGAAGCCACGCGATGACTGCAGGCGAGCGCCATCTCCACGCCGCCGCCCAGGCAAATTCCGTGTACGGCAGCGACGGTCGGGACGCCGACTTCTTTCAGAGAGCTGAAAATTCCCTGTCCGAACCTGGCTCCCTCGGCTCCCTGGGCCGGATCCTCGAGACCCTCGATAGCGGCCAGGTCCGCTCCCGCAATGAAGCCGCTTTTTGCGCTCCACAGGACGACCATGTGCACCCTGCTTTGCCGTGCCAGGCCTCGCACCTCGTCCAAGCGCTCACCGAATCGCTTGAGGACCTGCTCGCTGAGTACGTTGACCTTACGCTGAGGGTCGTCGAAGGTGATCCAGGCAACGCCCTTCTCGTCGACGTGGAGCGTCGGGTTGGCGTCGGGCGAAGGTTTCGTACTCATGGCCTAAGCTATTCGAAAACCCCGGGGGCCGCTGAGGACCCCCGGGGTTTCTCGCAGTCGAGTCTCGGGAAGGCCTACAAGTTCGGTCGAACTATAGCGTTCTCTCGCGTGAGTCGGACCTGTGCGGGCTCATTGCCCACCGTCATTGGGACGTTCCAGTACAACTCCGTATAGGGGAGCTCGTACCGGGCGGTTACCCAATAGTCTCCGGCCTTGGCTTCGAACTCAGCGACGCCACTGGCATCGGTCGTGTCGTAAAGCGTTGCGAGGCCGCTGGCGCGTTCGTGCAGGGACATCACCGGACCGACCTCAGCGAACGCCTCATCCGCCCACTGCTCGCGGAGCGCACGCGTCTGTTCAGCGGCTGCCATGGAGGCGGCTTGGAGGGACGTGAAATCTTCGAAGGCTGCGTCGCGCTGCCGCTCTACAGAGCTGTACTCGCCATCGAGGTCCTGAAATTCCCGGAAAAGAAGGCGGTACTGCCCTGAACCGCGGCTCAAAGTCTCGAGCTCGTCACTCAAGGTCTGCAGCGTGTCTCGAAGGACGTTCCACCGGGCCTCCATGTCGCGCCAAGCTTGCTGTGCTGCGGCCACCTGAGTCTGAGCATCCAAGACTGAGTCCGGGATCGCCGGTTCGGGGGTCGTAGCCGCGGCCGTCATCGAATCGAAAACGACGTCCCGATCGTACGGGAACAGGCGAATTTCGAGGTCGGCCAACGCCCTGGCCTCGCCGCCTTGAGATGGGTCGTCCGGGGCGATCTCCGCGATCACCGCCAACTGGGTGGGACCACAGGCAGAGACGAGAGCCGTTCCAAGGAGGCCCAGCAGAAACTTGCTATGCTTCATGTCCAACTCCGTTACATGTGGCCGGAAAGGTTGGGCAAAACTACCGATCGACCCAAGACGCATCAAGTTCAACGGCGCTGGCGGTGAAGTCCGACAGGCGTAGCCGAAGATTCGTGCTAGGGGATTACTCCGTTCAGGATATAGTCCCTCGGGTCCTTGGCCTCGCCATCCACCCAGACTTCGTAGTGGAGATGGCTTGCAGTCGCCGTACCAGTCCTGCCGACCTGAGCAAGAACCTCGTTCCTCGCCACCGCTTGTCCCGGCCCGACGAGTATCTGAGATGAATGCGCATAGCGGGTCATGATTCCGAACCCGTGATTGACCTCGACGGTATAGCCATACCCAGACTTCCAGCCCGCATAAGAGACGAATCCTTTCGCGGCGGAGAGAATCGGCGTGCCTTCGACCGCGCTCAGATCGATACCGACGTGCGGCAACTCTTCGTGGTAGATGGGATGCAGTCGAGCTTGAGTGAACTGGCTGCTGACCATCCCCTGCGCCGGCAGGATGGACGGAGTCGCCTCGAGAAGAGAGTAGTTCGCCGAGAGGCTCTGCATGGCTTGCGCCATGCTTTCCGAGAGCAGGGTTGCCCTCCGCTCCAATGCCGAGAGGTCGTATGCCACCGTGAAGACGGCCTCAGCGGTCACCGGATCCGTCTCCCACATCGGATTGGACACGGGCGTGCTCATGCCCGGCCCACCGACGCCGACCTCGAAAATTTTGGCGTCGATCGGATTCAGACCTGCGACAACCCGAAACTGCTCGTCGTTTTCGATGAACCCGTCGATGGACCCTTCCATCAGGCCAACCCTCATCCGTATCGACTCGACTTCTCGGGAGATCGCGGCCTTTTCGCTGCGGAGCTTGAGGACTTCGAGGCGGGCCGACCCGTCCATCGCGACGATCATGGCCAGAACGGCCACGACCGTGACAGCGGCGGCAATCAGAGAGGGAGCATAGTGGAGGGCCCGAGCAGAGACGCTGAATTGCTGCACTGGACGCCTATCCTCAGAGACACAAACGAAAGTCCAGCGCTGCTTCGCCATATTCGGGCTTTTCCTGATCGGGCTCGTCCGCGTCGAACTAAGAAGGCGGGAAAACTAAGAAGGCGGGAAGATATTCGGCGCCGTCGGAAAGTGTCAAGCTGGACAGCGCTACCGGTCCGGTCGAGGGAAGAGGAGCGCGCCTTTTTCGACCCTCCGACCTCCGAGCGGGATGGCGCGGGCCTGGTCGAGGGTCGGCACCGACTCCAGGCCCAACTGGTGGGCGAGGTCCGTCATCTTTTGAGGCGTCACGGGCTCAAACAGCGCGGTCAGGACGGTCAGCACCCTGGCGAGAGATGCCAGGGTCTCGTCGAGATCGCTGGCACCAGATGCGTCCTTCGCTTGAGCCCATGGCTCGCGGCTGTCCACGTATCCGTTGGCCGTCCTGGCGAGCTCCATGGCCGCGGCCATGGCGTCGTGGACCCTCAGCCCATCCATGTGCTCAGCCACCTCGCCCAGGGTCGATGCGATCTCGGTGTCCAATCCGTCCCCCGCCGCCTCCGGGATGACCCCGTCCCGGTACTTGTCGATCATGGAAATCGCGCGGTTGGCCAAGTTGCCAAAAACGTTGGCGATTTCGTCGTAGCGCGCCTGAAAGCGCTCGGGCGTATACGACGCGTCGGAGCCGGTGGGCATGTCGCGGAGCAGGTACCAGCGGACTCCGTCGGTCCCGTAATCCTCCAGGAGTTCCAGGGGGTCCACGACGTTGCCCATGGATTTCGACATCTTCGCGTCTTCCATCACCCACCAGCCGTGCGAGAGAATCTGCTCCGGAAGCGGAAGGCCGACGGCCATGAGCAACGTCGGCCAATAGATCGCGTGCGTCGTGATGATGTCCTTCCCCATGACGTGCAGGCTCGCGGGCCACCAGGAATCCCCAGGATCCGTGAAGCTCGGTTGGTCCGGACCACCCTCAGGATCCAGGACACCCGATGCGGTGACGTAGTTGATGAGCGCGTCCACCCACACGTAGCACACGTGATCGGGATCGAACGGGAGGGTGATGCCCCATGAAAGGCGTGCCTTGGGCCGGGAGATGGAGAGATCCTGCAAAGGCTGTTTGAGGAACCCGAGGACTTCGTTGCGTCTGGTCACGGGAACGATCCAATCCGGGTGATCCTCAATATGCTGGATCAGGCGTTCCTGATAATCACTCATGCGGAAGAAATAGTTCTTCTCTTCCACGAACTCGACGGGGCGGTTGCAGTCCGGACAGACGTGTTCCGCTCCGACTTCCTTCTCCGTCCAGTACCGCTCGTCCTGGACGCAGTACCAGCCGCTGTACACGCCGTCGTAGATCTGTCCCTCTGCCCAGAGGCACTCCAGGAATGTCGTGACGACTCCGATGTGATCGGGTTCGGTGGTCCGGATGAAGCGATCGAACGAGATGTTCAGATCCTTCCAGGCCGCGTTGAACGACTCCGCCATCTGATCTGCGAGTTCGATGGGAGTCATGCCCTTCTTGGCGGCGGTCTCCTGCATCTTTTGGCCGTGCTCGTCGGTCCCCGTGAGAAAACGAACTTCGGCTCCGGTCTGCCGATAGTAGCGGGCCAACGCGTCGGTGAGCACGGTCGTATAGGCGTGCCCCAGGTGGGGATCGCCGGTGGCGTAGTAGATCGGAGTCGTGAGGTATCGGCGCTTCATTCGGGCTTTGCCGAGACCTCGCGTTTGAGGTCGGTGAGGGATACGGTGCGGCTCTCTCCCTCTGCGGATCGAAGCGTGACCGTCTCCCTCAAGATGTCGACGCCGATCACTTTCTCTTCTCCCAGGGAGGTGCGGAGGGCCTTACCCTCCCGAGGAAAGCGGCGGCGGGCCTCGACGTAGGTCTTGTGTTCGTACATGAGACAGCACATCAGCCGTCCGCAACAGCCGGAGATCTGGGCGGGGTTGAGCGACAGGAGTTGGTCTTTGGCGAGTTGCAGGCTGACGGGCTTCAAGTCGGGCAACCAGGTCGAGCAACAAAGCTCGCGGCCGCAGCGCCCCACTCCGCCGAGAAGAGCGGCTTCATCACGGACCCCGATCTGCTTGAGCTCGATTCGGGTCCGGAATGTGCGCGCGAGATCCCGAACCAGTGCTCGGAAGTCCACCCGTCGTTCCGCAGTGAAGTAGATGATCAACTTGTTCTTGTCGAACTGCCACTCGGCCTCAGTGACTTTCATGTTCAGCTCATGGCCCTCGACGAGCTTGCGCGTCTCGGTGCGCACACGGGCCTCATCGGACCGAAGTTCCTCGATCTGGACGCTCTCGTCTTCATGGGCAATCCGGAGAACGCGCATTTCGGGCAAGGGCGTGGAGCATCCCCCGGAAGATGAGCACTTGCGCTCCGCGATCGAGCCGAGCGCAGAAATCTCACCGAGATCCTCTCCTCGGTCCGCCTCGACGATGACATGGGCCCCGGGGGCGAGGTCGAGCGCCTCGTATGCGAAGTACGCCTTACGCGTACCCTTGAAGCGAACTTCGGCGAATCCGGCCATCGATGTGAGCCGCGCTCAGGCGTCGGCGGACGTACTGGCTGAGCTAGCCGCCGACTCGCCCCACGCCCCCATCGCTTCGTATTTCGCCCAGCGTGCCTTCAGCAACCTGTCCGTTTTGAGCCGGCCCAGTTCCGTGAGGTTACGCACAACGGACTCCTTCACAGCGGCTATCGTGGCGTCCCAATCTGAGTGCGCTCCCCCCGTCGGTTCGGGAATGACCTCATCGGCCACCCCCAGCTCCAACAGATCCTTGGACGTGAGCTTGAGCGCCGCCGCCGCCTCCGCCTTGAAGTCCCGAGAGTGCCACAGGATAGCGGCACAGCCCTCCGGCGAGATGACTGAGTATATGGCGTGCTCCAGCATCAGGATGCGATCGCTCACACCGAGGCCGAGCGCCCCTCCTGAGCCGCCCTCCCCGATGACCACTGACAGGATGGGGACTCTGAGTCGGGCCATTTCCCGCAAATTCATCGCGATGGCCTCGGCGACCCCACGCTCCTCCGAGCCAAGTCCGGGATAGGCTCCGGGCGTGTCGATGAAGGTGACCACAGCCCTCCCGAATTTTTCCGCCTGCCGCATGAGCCTCAAGGCCTTCCGATAGCCCTCCGGATGCGCCATGCCAAAGTTCCGCCGGAGGTTCTCCTTCATATCACGGCCCTTCTGGTGGCCGATCACCATGACGGGAGTCTCCCCGAGCGCCGCCCAGCCCCCGACGATAGCCTCGTCGTCCCGAAAAGCTCTGTCTCCGTGCAACTCGATCCAGTTGGTGAAAATCCGCTCCACGTAATCGAGTGTGTAGGGGCGATCCGGGTGACGCGCCACCTGCACCTGCTCCATGGCGGTCAGGTTCTGGTATGTAGATTCCTTGAGGGCGTCCAATTTCGTCCGGAGCTCCTTGAGTTCGTTGGTGACATCGAAGCCGCTGCGCTCAGCTGAGGCCACGAGCCCATCAATCTGCTCTTGGACTTCCATGATGTCACGCTCGAAGTCGAGCCTCGACGATCCGGCCAACGTCGCCCTCCAGTCGGTGGGGAAAAGGCGTCGCCGAACGCGGCTGCGTCTGACGGCGCGGAAGGACCTTGTCTGATGTCCTTCTAATTGTAATGGCTCGGGCTCAGTTTCACGATGTCGCCGGACGGCCCAGGAGTGGATCGTCGACACGTTCGGCCGGGGGCTCAGCATAGAGTTCCGGCTCTGGCACGAGGTAGCGGACGATTCCGGCCATGATCAGTACGGCGGCGGCTCCGACGACCGTGTTGCTCCCGTATCCGAAACGGCTGTAGAGCGGGCCCGCGGTGGCGGCACCCACCGCGAAACCAATTTGACCCAACGCGATGGTCATGCTCATCAGCGAGCCGCGGCGCTCATCGCTGACGAGCGCCGTCAGCAATGCTGAGAAGGGACTGAGGCGCATCGCCACCAGGGCCATGGTAGCGAAGTAGAGTACGTAGGCGACCCAGAACTCCCGGACGAGTACTGTCGTCAGGATCATGACGATGGAGAGGCCGATGCAGGACGCGATGATGACGGGCTTGCGGCCCACCCGATCCGACAGCTTCCCGGCGCGGGGTCCCGTGAGCACGTTCGCGATCCCACCGACGACGAACAGGCTGGCGATCGCATTGGGGCTCATGCTCAACGACTGCGTCAGCCAATAAGGCAAATAGACGACGTAGAACGAGACGCCGAGAAACATAATGAAGTAGGCGATGGCGGCGGAGGCGATCTCGCTCTTGGCGAGCATCGCCCGGTAGTTCCGCACGGCGCCCGAAATCGTCAGGAGGCCCACGCTACGCTGGACGTCCGGCTGGGGAACCCGGAACCAGATCAAGACGAAAGTCGCCGCCATGGCGGCCGCGAAGAGATAGAAGGGCACCTTGAAGCCGTACGCCCCAGCAAGGACAATCCCGATCGGGATGCCCGCGATCTGGCCGAAAGCCATCCCGCTCATGACCCAGCCCGTGGCCCACCCACGCCGGTTATAGGGGAAGAAGTCGCCAATGTAGGAGACGGCGGAACCGCTGAGGATTCCGCCCGCAGCGCCGGCGCCCACCCGAACGGCCAGAAAGGAGTAGTATCCGACGACGAAATGGTGCATCAGAAGGGCGCCCGTCATGACGCCCGTGCCGAGGAGTAGGATCCGGCGGCGCCCGATCTTGTCCGATACGGGACCCGCGAGGATGGCGAAGAGCCCGACCATGATCGAGTAGGCCGAGACCAGGGTTCCCAGCGCGGATTCGCCGATCCCCAGCTCTTCTCCGATCTGAGGGAGAATGGGCGTGATGATCATGATCTGGCTGCTGGCGGCGAAAACCAGGAGCCAGAGGGCGAAGACGATGATGCCGGCCGAGGCTTTCGGTTGGCTCAAGGGCGTGGGGTCCTCACACGCCCTCTCGGTACGAGGCGCGCGCCTCTTTGCCGGCCTGCGCCTCGTACGCCTTGATAAGGGCTTGCGTGCCTTCGTCGGCACAGCCGAGCCGCTCGACGATGTTGAAGAACTGGTGGGCCAGGCTGGCACCGGGCAGCGCCAGCTTGACGTCGTTCGCTGCCTCCATGACCAGCTTGAGGTCCTTCTGCTGTAGGCGCACCATGAATCCGGGGGCGAAGTCCCCCTTCAGGATGCGCGGGCCCAGATTCGTCAATTGCCATGATCCTGCGGCACCGCCGCTGATAGCATCCACGACCTTTCCCACGTCCAACTCGGAGGCCGCGGCCAGCATCAAGGCCTCGGCCATGGCCAGGTTGGCTACCGACACCGCGATCTGGTTACACGCCTTCGTCGTCTGACCGGCGCCGTTGCCGCCGATCAGGTTGATGTTCTTGCCCATCGCATCGAACACGGGCAGACAGTCGTCGAACACGCTCTGCTCGCCGCCGACCATGATCGACAGCGTGCCCTGCTGCGCGCCCACGTCACCGCCACTCACCGGCGCGTCGAGCATGTTCACACCCTTCTCGCGCAAGGCAGCGGCGATCTCTTGTGTTACCCGGGGAGAGATCGTGCTCATGTCGATGACGGTCGCGCCTTCACGAGCGGTTTGCAGCACACCGTCCGCGCCGAGGATCACCTTCTCTGCGTCGGGTGTGTCCGTGACGATGGTGATGATCACGTCGCTGCCGTTCGCCGTCGCCGCCGCCGTCGCCACGCGCTCAGCGCCCGCGTCGACCACTTCCTGCACGCGCGGCCGGTCTGTGCGATTGTATACTTTCAGCGAGAAGCCCGCCTTGATCAGGTTCAACGCCATCGGCGCTCCCATGATCCCGAGGCCGACGAACCCGATCTGTGCGCTACCGGGCTTAGCTGGCATTTGCGATCTCCTTGGTCCAGGTAGAAAACATCCCCCGCTATTCGTCTTCGCAGCGGATCACTTTCCCCGGCGTGGTGGCCGAAAAAGCCGCGATGCGCCAGCCCTGCGGTGCCTTCGTAAGCATGTAGGAGACACCCTCGACTGAGACGATGCCGCCGTTCGAGTTGGTGCGGGTGTTGTAGCCGCTGGTGATCACCGCGCCGGCCCCCCCACGCAGATATTCGTGAAGGTGTAGGTCGACTTCTCGTAGTCGGCGTCGAGATTGTCGATGACGCTTTGGCGCCTCCGTTCGTAGCCCTCCACAGTCGCCTCGGCGCTGAGGGTGACTCCTCCCCTGAGAATAATGTAGGGAGTCGGGTGCGTCTCTTGCAGTATCCGCTCCATCTGTCCCGTCGAGAAATACTCGCAGTACAGGCCCACAGTGTGACGGACCTGGGCCTTGATCAATCCCTCTTCGTTGGCTGAGACAACGTCTCGAGTATGGCCCACGGCATCCAATGCCGACTGGGCCACGACATCGTGATAACCCACGCCCAGCGTTACCACCATCACCACGCTCAGGGCAGAAGCCAGCGTTCGCGACATTCTGCATTCTCGGCCGGCGGTCAGGTCAAGAAGTCTCATCTCGGAACCTCTGAGTGCGAAAGCGGACGTCGGGAAATTTCACCAACGGCTGATGACCACCCGCTTGTCCGTGAAGAACTCGATGGCGTCCTTTCCCTGAGCCTTCAGGTCGCCGTAGAAGGAGCCCCGGGAGCCCCCGAAGGGAAAGCATGCCATCGGCGCTGCCACCCCGATATTCACACCGATCATACTGATGCCCGCGTGGTAGCGAAAATCGCGGGCGGCTCGACCGCTGGTTGTGAAGATCGAGGTCGCGTTGCCGTACCCGATCTCGTGCATGAGCGTAATCGCGTCCTCGACTGAGCCCGCACGCATGAGGCCCGCTACAGGACCAAAGATCTCCTCCTGCCCCACGTTCATTCCGGGCTTTACGCCCTCCAGGATAGTGGGCCCGACCCAGTGGCCTTCCGGATAGCCGTCGACCTGGAACCCCCGCCCGTCCAGCACAACGTTCGCGCCCTCGCGCTCTGCTTGGTCGATCAGGTCCACCACGCGATCTCGGTGTCGTCGTGAAATCACCGGTCCCATGAACGTGCCCCCGTCCAACCCGTAGCCCACCGGGAGGGAGGAAGCCCGGCTGAGCAACCCAACTCTCAACCGATCATACGCTTCTCCCACTCCCACTAGGACGCTGTTTGCGAGGCAGCGCTGTCCCGCTGAGCCAAAGATCGACGAGACAGCCGAGTCTGTGGCCAAGTCCAGATCGGCGTCCGGGAGGACGACCATGTGGTTCTTCGCTCCGCCCAGGGCCTGGACCCGTTTGCCGGCTAGTCCGGCCCTTGCGTAGACGTCGCGAGCGACTGAGCTGGAACCCACGAATGAGACGCCGGCCACGTCGGGGTGCTCGACGATCGCTTGCGCGACCGACGCGTCACCATGGACCACGTTCAGCACGCCACTGGGAAGGCCTGCCTCCACCGCCAGCCGGACGATCCTTTGGTGCGTGAGTGGATCCTGCTCGCTCGGCTTCAAGACGAACGTGTTTCCGGTTGCAACCGCGTACGGCCAAAACCACATCGGGATCATCACCGGGAAGTTGTACGGAGTGATCCCCGCGAAGACGCCCAGCGGCTGTCGAACCGTTTCACAATCGACTCCCCGAGTAACATCCTCAAGCGTCTCACCCATCATCAGCGTGGGGATACCGCAGGCGTGTTCAACGTTCTCGATTCCCCGTTGGATCTCGCCCGCCGTCTCGGCAACGTTCTTGCCGTGCTCCCTGCTCAATTCTCGCGCCAGGTCATCCCGATGCTCGTCGAGGAGCGCCTTCAGGCGAAACAAGATCTGCACACGCTTTGCGGCGGGCGTCGCACGCCACGCCCCAAACGCCTCCTTGGCCGCCGCCACCGCGGCTTGGACATCGTCGTCGGTCGAGAGGGGGACGTGTCCAAGGAGCTCCCCCGTACCCGGGTCGTGGACCGGGAGCGCGTCCGATGTGGATGAGCGGATCCACTCTCCCCCGATGAAGTTGGGTATCGGGAGTTCAACGTCGTTGATCGAACGACTCTCGGCACTCCCGCTAACGGCCATGATGGTTCCTCACTCTTGTGAATCGGCGAAGATCCGCGCGCCGGCCCGGCACTATTCAGGGGAATGTCGGGCGCGAGCCCCCGAAGGTGTCCCCGACGGGGGGGGAGGGCAACCGCGGGGCTCCTGGTGTGGGATAATCCCGCACCCTTGAGCGCGTAGGGTTTTTTCCTACCGGAGAGGGGCCGATGCCCTATGGAAAGTCGGCGGCACCCGCAGCCAGACAAGTTCGCTGACGCGTTGTCCTACCGACCTGCCTTGATATTCCCTCCGGGCCTCCCCGGAAGTGCCATTGCCGGCAGCGCGCTGTACGAGACGCGCTGTCAGGGATGTCACTGCACGGAGGGGCGGGGAGACGGGCCGGCGGCTGAGTTCCTGGTTCGGCGCGACCGGCCGACTTTACACAGAACGCGCTGATCTCGAATCATGACTGGGGGGCCCTCTTCGACAGGATTCGGGAGGGTGGTCCGGGGCGACACACCTCCATGCCGCCCTGGGGATTCGTCTTCACTGAGGCTGAGGCTTGGACTCGGAGCTGATCCGGGTCACGGAGAAATTCAACGAAGAAGGGCGGGAGGGTCTTACGCCCTATGCGCAGAGCCGTGTGAGAATTTCCGCCCTGGTCAACTGGGGTATCTACGAGAGCGCGTATTATGCGAACGAGCGAGGCGTGCTGGGTGAGCGAGAGTGGATACGATTCGACCGTGTGATCTGTCGCATATTTAGGCGCAGGGTGCAAGGTGACCAGCAAGATGACCTATGGGAACCAGAAGGCTTCACACCCATGACCGAATTACTGACCCCAGACTTCGTGGACTACATCAAGAGCAGTTGCGAATAGTCCGACCCAGACTCCTGCCGGGATAAGCCGTAAGAGAGAAAGAGACGCCCACCCCCATCGTTCGGAGGTGGTCTGAGCTTGCACCTTAAGCTGCTCAGGGGCATGGTGGGTCGGGCAGGAGAGGCGAAGGTCCGTCGGGCTGGCCCGGTTCAGATCAGACTCGGACGCATGGCATGGATGTCTCTCCATCCGTGAGGGCCGCGCTGGATAGAATACACGCGGAGCGTCCAGGGATGGTGCTGCACCTTTGTTTCCTTCGCCTGGCGATCCCACAAAGCCCATGACGCGCCACCTTGCGGATAAATGGCTCAGGAAGGCGGAGGAGCTGGCGGGGGTTGAATCACAGAAGGGCTCTCTCTGGCACGCATACCGTCGCAAATGGGCCACTGAGCGGAAACACCTATCCGATACTGATGTGGCTGCGGTGGGAGGTTGGGCGAATTTGCTGACGCTCAAGAGGGTCTACCAACAATCCGATGTTGACACTATGCTTCACGCCGTTCTCAGTGGCAGTGAGTTGAGAGAGAAGCGGGGATGAGAGTGCCCGTTCTTGCACAGAACATTGCACACCACTGCTTGTGGCTGAACGCGGCGGCTTGAGAAACCCGCTTAGGTATGCGACGAAATGACAAGAATGGGGCGTAGCTCAACCGGCAGAGCGCCTGGCTGTTAACCAGGAGGTTGGTGGTTCGACCCCACCCGCCCCAGTAGGGTAAGAGAAGGCCCTCCAAGGCTTTGGCCTTGAGGGGCTTCTTCGCTCCCAATCGAGTGGTTCCGCTTGGGTTCCACGCTGGGGGAGTGGAGTTGGGATCTCATCGTCCTGAAACCATGAGATGCGCGCTGGAGGTACCTGCCTCCATGAGCCAAAGCATGGCTGGACCGCGAGCAATCG
>CAUZVZ010000037.1:0-20698 GCA_963583605.1 Gemmatimonadales bacterium UBA6960 | reverse complement strand
GAAGAACGAGCTGGAGCTCCCCAGTACCGAGGAGTTCCTTATAAGACGCGAAGAACAGGGTGCGGATTTCCACGTGACCGTATATCCAAGCGACGGGAGGCATCAGGCAAAACACTCATGGAGACTAGAGGATCCCCGCCTTCCCCGTCAATGTCCCGTGTCGGCGTTACGGCATCGAACCTAGCGCCGTTGCTGCCCTGGACGCCCGCCGCCTTGTGGCCGCCCGCCGCCTTGTGGCCCACGGCCTGGGGCACCTCCTCCACGCAGGCTACGGATCCTATCGCCTAGTTCCTGGCGCATCACGATAAAACGCACCACCTGCGGCGGGCTCAGGATCTGGAGAAACGCCTCCTGTTCCTCTCGGAAGAGTGTCGCTTCATCGCCGCTGAGCTCGAGAATCTCCTCGAGAATCTCAGAAGCCTCCTGCTCGGTGAGGTCCCGTCCCCTTCCGCCAGCGCCCAACCCCGCGATCCTGCGTCGCGAGTCACGCTCTCTTTGTGAGAACTCCACTCGCCGTTGCCGGAAATTCCCAACCACGTCTTGGAGCTGCTGGAACTGGCCGTCGCTGAGCTCCAGATCCTCACGGACCCGATTGTCAAAACGCGCTTGAATTCTCTGCTCCATTCCGGTTCGCAGACCAGCGCCGCCGCGACGCTGCGCAACAAGGTCCTCGGCCACACCGCACAGCAGGGCCGTCATCACGAGGCCCGTCGTCACCAAGAGGCTCGAGGCCCTCTTCATGACCCCTGTTCGTCCGTTCATCTTCAGAACTCCGTCCATCCTCCGAGTTCCGCCCATTCCCGTAGCTCCGCTCATCCTCCTAGCTCCTCCAGTAGGAGTGCCAAATCTTCGTCGGAGAGGTTCTCTAACATCGGCACGCCCGCCACGTCTGCGTCATCGCTCGGCCACACGACCGCGAAAGGATCTGAGCCGAGCGGCCCCACTTCGGGAAGCGCCTGAGTGCGCTGCCAAATCAGAGCAGTCCCCAACGCCAGAACCACGGTCGCCGCAGCAGCCAGACCTCGTCCCCCGAAGCGCCGGGCCCATCCGTACCGGACATCCTCCAGCTGAACCACACCGCCGACGCCGGCGCGCATCTCCTCGGCAAGCGCGGACTTGATTTCAGAAGCGAGCGACGCGGGGGTGCTGAAGGCGGCCACCTGGATCCTTCGGAGCAGCTCGACTTCTTCGGAACACATGGCGCAAGAGGAGACGTGCCCGGAGACGACGGCGAGATCACTCTCTTCGAGCTCGCCCCGGATCCACTCCGGTAGCAGGTCCTTCACGTCTGTGCATTCGATTTTCGTCATGCCCCTAACAACTCCCTCAACCGCTGAATCCCATGGTGATAGTTCACCCGGGCCGCTCCCTCCGTAGAATCGATGCTGTCACCGATCTCTCGGAAGCTCAAACCCTCGAAAATTCTCAAGGTCACTGACAATCTCTGCTTCTCAGGTAGGTCCGCCAGTGCCTCCCGGACCCGCTCGACCTCAGACCGTAGAGTGACCTCCACAGAAGGATCATTCCCCACGGCTGGAAGCACGTCCAGATCCTCGAGCCTGTCTTCCCTTCTCCGCTTGACTTTGCGGAGGAGACCCCGAGCCTCGTTGCCCGCGATAGCCAGTAGCCACGTGCGAAACGCCGCCTCACCCCTGAAGCGTTCGATGGCCCTGAAAGCCTTGAGAAAACTGTTCTGGCTCGCATCTGCCGCTAGATCCTCGTCACTCAGGATGGCCGCACAGGTCCGAAACACCACACCATGATGGCGATCGACGAGAAGGTTCATGGCCTGTTCGTCGCCTTTTCGGACTCGCTGAACCAGTTCCTCGTCCGTGGGCGACGCCAGGCGTGAATCCCCTACCATTGTGAGTCAGACGTCCCCAGGCAGGAGAACGTTAAAGGCCTCTTGAAGTGGCGGGAGGCCAGCGAACGCATGGATCCGTCTCCGGCCCCTGTGGATCCCTCTCTGGTCCCTATTGAGGAAACCTAGCCCGGGCCCCGCCCGTCGAGGTGGCTGACGCGGGTGCGCAAATGCTTCGAGGGCTTGAAGACCGGCACGCTTCGCGATGGAACCTCAACGCCCTCGCCCGTACGTGGGTTCCGGGCCATGCGGCTCTTCCGCTTTCTCACCTTGAAGGTCCCGAATCCACGGATCTCGATATTGTCACCGTTCGCGAGAGCGCGCTTGACCGCGTTCAGGAGAGCATCCACGACCAACGCACAGTCCTTTTTCGTGATGCCAGGACCTATGGCCTCTGCGACCTGTTCGACGAGGTCGGCCTTGGTCATGCAATTTCCTCCAAGATACGGTGATGAGTAGCGGCGGCAGAAAAGCCACGGTAACGGTGTCGAGCCCGGAACGTCAAGGGACGCTTGAACCTACGAAAGCCGGGCTTCCATCAACCCGATAAATTGATCGAAGAGATAGACGCTGTCGTGGGGTCCTGGCGCAGCCTCCGGATGGTACTGGACGCAGAACACCGGTCGCTCTCGATGGACCAAACCCTCCACCGTTCCGTCGTAGAGATTGAGGTGGGTCAGGCGGAGATCCGGAGCACCCGGGATTTCCTGGTCCTCACCCGCAAGGACGGCAAACCCGTGGTTCTGAGACGTGATCTCGACCGTGTCGCGATCGAGGTTGCGCACGGGGTGGTTCGCCCCGTGGTGGCCAAACGGAAGCTTGTAGGTCTGCGCTCCGAACGCCCGAGCGATCAGCTGGTGGCCCAGACAGATTCCGAAGACCGGAACGCCCCGTTCGGACAAACCGAGTATGGCCCCCTCCGCCTTCTCCACGGCCGAGGGATCGCCCGGGCCGTTTGATACGAAGAGCCCATCGGGTGGATCCGAGAGGATCTGGTCGACCGGCGTCTCCGCCGGAATGACGGTGACCCGGCACCCACGCTCAGCCAGGAGACGCGGCGAGTGGGCCTTGATCCCGAAGTCGTAGGCGAGGACATGGAACCGCTCCTGGCCGACGGCAGGCACCTCATAGGACGCCTCTGTGGAGACACCGCATGCCAAGTCGAGGCCCTCCATGGGCGGATGTGCGAGCACGCTCTGGAGCATGTCCGCTTCGTCCGCGCCGGCGGGTGCGATGGCGCCCCGCTTGGCTCCCTCCGATCGGATGTGGAGTGTGAGCGCCCTCGTGTCGACACCCGCGATTCCGACCACGCCACACTCGAGGAGATAATCCTCCAGGGACCCTGTAGCCCTCCACGACGAGTGACGTGGCGGGGCCTCACGCACGACAAAGCCCGTGACCGCAGGACGCTCCGACTCACGATCCTCGTCGTTGACGCCGTAGTTGCCGATCAGGGGATACGTCATCACAACGTGTTGCCCCGCGTAAGACGGATCGGTGAGGATCTCCTGGTACCCAGTCATGGCCGTATTGAAGACGACCTCTCCCAGAGACGGCCCGGGCGCTCCGAAGCGGTAGCCGTCGAAGCGGCGGCCGTCCTCCAGCAGGAGATACGCAGGGTCGCGCTTGTGAATACGAGCCAACGGTCAGGCGCCTCTTGAAAGAACAGAAAGATCCGCTTGGCGGACCCATACGAATCGGCTTCGGCCGGCGGAATCTAGAATCGAGAGAGATCGAGTCAAGCGAGCGGGACCGGACGTTCCATCCATCTCCGCTCGGGCCTACATTCCCCGCATGACTGAAACCTTCGAGGTGGCCATCTTCGCGGACGAATCTTGTCTGGGGAACCAATTCCAAGAACGGGCCAGCCCCGGCGGCGCGGCCGGACTGATGGAGCACTGGACGGGGGACCGGTGGGTACGTAAGGACTATTGGATATCCGAGACGGACACCACCAACAACCGCATGGCCCTTCGAAGTGCGATCGTGGGGCTGGTCTTGCTCCGCAAGGGCCGCCGTCGAGTTCGGTTCGTGTCGGACAGCAAGTATCTGGTCGACGGCATGAACGATTGGGTCGAAAGGTGGAGGGCTCGAGACTGGACACGGAAGGGCGGCAAGATCGAAAACCGCGAACTCTGGAAGGAGTTGTATCGTGTGAGGGAAGGGCACCACGTCGAATGGACCTGGGTGCGAGGTCACGACGAGCATCCCCAGAACGAATACGCCGATCATCTCGCTACGACGGCCGCGACAGAGGGCACCTCATCGGATGGGCTGGTCGAGAGCGGTTTCCACGCCTGGCTGGAGGATCAGCGAGATCGGCGTGGCCGGTACTGCGATTTTATGGAGCTCGCCCCGCCCGGGTAGCTTGAGGAGCCCGGGCCAGCGCCACTCGCAGAACGCCCCGGGCGCGTCGACGGCTACAACGCGAAACCAGTCACCGACTGACCAGTGGCCAGTTACAGAGAAGAAGCCCCCGGAGCGGCGAGCCGTCCCGAGGGCTTCAGTTTCGTTGGTAGAAGCTTCGTCGTACTTGGATGCCCACCTGATCTCTGGCTCGCCTTGCGGCTCACTGTCCTTCAGGCAGCTAACTCAGCTTCCTTTTCACCCATTCTCGCGTGGTAGCGATCCTGAGTCCTCCGAGCTCCGGAGGGTTCGACGGAGACCAACGGCTCCTCCATCGGCTTACTGAGTTCCAATTCCTCAGAAAGCTTCCACCGCTGCAGCGTCCCGCCCGGTGGAACACGTTTCGCGAATCGACCGAAGGGATGACCAACGCCATCGAATCAGCGAACCACATCGGAAACGCACGACCAGTGTGCTACCCCCAACGGGCCCCGTCAAGCTTTACAACGAGGAAGCGAATCGTTTTTTGTATTACAATGTATATTGCTGTTATATAACCCCTTATAGAGTTTTGATAATGTTATTTATATATCTTGACAAATGTTCATAAACAGATCGTTTCGACCGGCGTGTGCGAGGAAGAACACGGACCTTAGAGCCAAATCTTTTGGAAAAAATAGGGGAATGTGAGACGCAAAAGTGCCCTGATTTAGGGGTGGATTTGTTGGCCCGCCAACACGGATATGGAGTCAAAAAGAGGGTCTGGAGCGATCGAACGTTTCTGAGAAGGTCTCGGAGACAATCCCCACGATGTCGGCGACCTCAACCGGCCGCTCCAGCTCCTGGGCAACGGACGTTACCGACACGTCCTGGATACCACACGGGACGATCGTGTCGAAATAGGAGAGGTCGTTCGACACGTTGAGCGCGAATCCGTGAGACGTGATCCAACCACTCGATACCCGTACCCCGATTGCCGCGATCTTTCGGCCATCCACCCACACGCCCGTGAGATCCGTGATGGGCTCCCCGCGTATGCCAATCCGGTCGAGCGCCTTTACCAGCACCGCCTCGAGGTCCCGCAAGTACCGATGAACGTCCTTCCGGTCCGGTTTGAGATCGAGGATCGGATACGCCACGAGTTGCCCCGGTCCATGGTACGTGACGTCGCCCCCCCGCCCCACGTCGATGAGGTCGATTCCGAGGTCCCGGCGCCTCGATTCGTCGGCGAGAACGTGCGAGGGGGAGGACGTCGTGCCCAGAGTGATGACGTGGGGGTGTTGGAGGAGCAACAACTGATCGGGGATTTCGCCGGTTCGTCTGCGCTCAACCAGGTCCGACTGTAGGGCCAGCGCCTCGTCATACGGAATCAAACCCAGATCCCGTACCTCCAGCGCTGTCGCGTCATTCATGCGCCACGGGCCGATGCATTCCTCTAGGCGTCCTCGGGGAAATCCTCCATAAGAGCCTTCAACTCCGCGAGGAAGCGGGCAGCGTCGGCTCCGTCGACGAGCCGATGGTCATACGCGAGAGAAACGAGCGCCCGCTTACGAATCGCGATGGAATCCGTGCCCGTAAGAGGATCCTCGACGGCCACCGCCCGCTTCTCGATCGCCCCGGTGCCGAGGATCGCAGCCGTCCCCAGCGGAATGATGGGCATGCCGACCAGCGTACCCAGGACTCCAGGATTGGTGATTGAGAACGTCGATCCTTGGATTTCCGCGGGCGCGAGCTTCCGTGAGCGGGCACGACCGGCAAGGTCGATGATCTTCTTGCCGATCCCTACGAGTCTGAGTCCGTCCGTGTCGTGCAGTACGGGCACGATCAGTCCCGGGTCAAGGTCTACCGCTATCCCTACATTCACTCTGGCTCGATGGATGATGTTGTTCCCTGAGACGGTGCCGTTGATCATCGGATACTTGTGCAGCAAGCGCGAGCACGCCCATACGACGAACGCGGTAAAGCTCACGCGCACTCCCTGTTCCGTCCACTTGTCCTTGTGGGTTACCCGGATGTGGTCCACGCAGGAAAAATCGATCTCGATGAAGGAGTGCACGTGGGGCGCGACCCTCTTCGCCAGCACCATGTGCTCTGCGGTGAGGCGGCGGATTTTGTCCATCGGCTCCACATGGTCCCCTTCCCGCACAGGGAACTCCGGGTGCTGTGCCTCTCCGTAGAAAGCCGCCCACAGCTCAGACGACGATCCGGAGCCCATATGACCTGCAGGTGGACTTTTCGACGTGGGGTCCGACGCACGGTCCGGCGTCGACGCCGCGGTGGGCGCCTTCGCCCCACCATTCTCTATGAAGTCGAGAATGTCCTGTTTCGTCACGCGGCCGGCGTGGCCGCTTCCCGGAACGTCCGCGATCGAAACGCCATGTTCCGCAGCGATTTTCCTCACTACCGGAGTGGAGCGGGTCTGTATCCGGCCCTCTACGGTCGCCGGAGCGCTCCCTCGGGAGGCGGCTTGGGCAGCATCCGCATCGGCCGATGGAACTACCGTGCTCACCGGCCCCACGGAGGAAGCCGCGGGTTCGACCTCCGGGTCCAGTCCGTCGGCGACGTCGGTCGGATCGTCCACGGCAGCAGCAGGGGCGCTAGTCTCGCCTGAGATGCTGGTGATGGCCGCACCCGCCTCAGTATCGATATATGCCACAACCGCACCGACTTCGACGGTCTCGCCCTCCGGGACACGGACTTCTACGAGTGTGCCCGATTCGGGCGAGGAGATCTCAGCGTCCACCTTGTCGGTCGAGATCTCCAGAATGGGCTCGTCTCTCTCGACCGGGTCTCCGACCTGCTTCAGCCACTTCGATACCGTACCCTCAGCGATCGACTCACCCATCTGGGGCATGGGAACTTCGATACGGGCCACGTCAGATCTCCGTATTCAGGGGGAGGTCAGTCGTTCCCGTCGCCACCTGGGGGAGCCTGGATGGGCTCCGCGGGTCCATCTGCCGCATCTCCCGGCTCAACGAGCGTGGGCAGAATCGGCTGAGTGATTGGCGCACCGGGCGCCACGTCCTGCCGCAAAATAGACTGCGGTAGTGTGGCACGAGACGACATGATGGAGAGGACCAGCGACAACACCATGAAGACCGATCCGGTGGTCCAACTCGCCCTCGTGAGCATGGTCGTGGCCTGGCGTCCACCCAAGATTCCGTCTGTCGCGGCGGCGCCGCCGCCCATCGCGGCCAGCCCGCCACCCTTCCCGGACTGCAGAAGGACCACGACACACAAAAAAATGCCGTCGAGAATCAGGATCGCCAGCAATAAACCGTACATGAATCGCCCATCGCTCAGGGTTTGGAACAACGGCTAAACGTCGCCCTGTCCCCTTGGAGTGTCAACCAGTAAACCCTTGTAATCAGCCAGCTTCAGCGATGCTCGCGAAGCTCCCGGGATCGAGGCTCGCTCCACCCACGAGCACCCCATCGACGTCGGTGACCGCAAGGAGTTCAGCCGCATTGTCAGGCTTCACGCTCCCACCATACAGGATGGCCACGTCCGCTGCGAAATCGTCGCCCCGTACATCCTGCAGACGGCGGCGAAGCATACGATGCGCATCGGCAACATCTTCCGCCGTCGCGGTCTCGCCGGTGCCAATCGCCCAAACCGGCTCGTACGCCAGAACGATCGACTTCTTCATGTCCTCGGGAACGCTGAGAAGAGCGGCATCCAGCTGGCGGACGATCACCTCTTCCACCCGTCCATCCCGGCGCTCCTCCAGCGTCTCTCCAACACACACCACGGGCGCCAGGCCTTCACGCATTGCCGCGGCAACCTTGAGCTCGACTTGCGCGTTCGTTTCACCGAACACATGTCGTCGTTCTGAATGTCCGATGAGAGCGAATCGGGCACCGGCGGCCAACGCCATTCCGGCTGAGTGTTCCCCCGTGAACGCACCGTTGGGTTCCCAATGGATGTTCTGAATGCCGAGGTTGATCTCCGGACGCCCACCCCTCGACTCGGCGGCCGCGAGAAGGGAGATGGCCGGAGGAAAAATCAAAATCGTCGGCTCAGTATCCTGAAGCTGTGGAGAAAACTCGCTGAAAAACTTGCGCGTGGCGGCGGGGCCGTGATGCATCTTCCAGTTCCCGGCGATCACTTTTGGTCTCACGTCACGCCCTCCTGAAATTCACGATCGGCCCGACAGAGCTTCGACACCGGGCAATTTCCTACCCGAGAGGAGTTCGAGCGAGGCGCTGCCACCCGTCGAAATATGCGTGATGCAATCGGCGACGCCAGCGGCCAACACGGCGGCGGCGGAGTCTCCCCCTCCCACGATCACGGTTGCGCCCGAATCGGCTGTCGAGGCCGCGGCTCGCGCGACCTCGAACGTGCCCGATTGGAACGGCTCCAACTCAAAGACACCCATCGGTCCACTCCATATGACCGTGCGGGCACCAGCCAAGGAATCGGCGAACAACTTCGCCGTGTGTGGCCCGATGTCCCCGATTCGTTCGCTTCCCCCCACTTGATCGCACGCGGACACACCAGTGGTGGCATTGGACTCGATGCACGTCGCCGTGACCACGTCCACGGGCAATAGAAGCTTGTCTCCGGCCACGTCCATCAGTGAGCGTGCCGTATCGACTCGGTCTTCCTCCACGAGAGAATCGCCCACCGCCCAACCTTGGGCTTTGAAAAAGGTGTTGGCCATCGCCCCACCGATCAGCAGCCGGTCCACGGCGGGAAGCAGCGCCTCGATCACGTCTATCTTGCTCGAGATCTTCGCTCCACCGATGACCGCCACGAAGGGATGCTCAGGGTGGGCCATGGCACCGCAGAGGAAACGGAGCTCCCGTTCCAGGAGAAACCCCGCCACCGCCTCTCCTCCGGCTCTCCGTACCACATCTGCGACGCCCTGGGTGGAGGCATGGCCTCGGTGCGCGGTTCCAAAGGCGTCATTGACGAAGAGCTTCGTCCCAAAACGGATCTCCTCGGCCCACTTGGCGTCGTTTTGGGCGTCCTCAGGGCAGAAGCGAGTGTTCTCCAGGAGGAGGACATCTCCACTCTTCATCCTCTGTACCGCTTCCAGCGCGACGGGGCCGGTCGTGGTAGGGCAAAACCCGACCGGGGACCCGAGAGCTTCCTCGAGCTTTGGAGCGACCGGACGCAGGGAGAGTGCCGGGTCCGGTCCGCCCTTGGGTCGGCCCAGGTGAGACAGCAGAACCGCCTTCGCCCCGGCCTCGACGAGATACTGGATCGTGGGCAACGTTCGGACGAGACGCGTATCGTCGACGACTTCGCCATCTTCGTCGAACGGCAAGTTGTAATCCACCCGAACGACAACGATTTCGTTGGCGAGGGTCTCTGGAGGACAGTCCTCGAGCGTCTTCTTGTCCATCCGGGACTACTGCAACCGCTCGCCAATGTAGGCCGCCAAGTCCACCACCCGTTGCGAGTAGCCCCACTCGTTGTCATACCAGGCGAGTATCTTCACCAAGCTCCCGTCGATGATTTTCGTGGTCGGGCCGTCGACGATCGAGCTGTGAGGGTTCCCCGTGAAGTCGATCGACACGAGCGGCTCGTCGCAGAGGTCGAGAATTCCTGCCAGTGACCCACGAGCCGCCCGCCGGAACGCTTCGTTCACCGCTTCTTCCGTCGTCTCCGTCTCGAGTTCGGCAACGAGGTCCACGACCGACACATCCGGCGTCGGAATGCGTAGGGCCATTCCGTCCAGTTTGCCTTCGACCTCGGGGATTACCAGGGCGGTGGCCTTCGCGGCGCCCGTCGTCGTAGGAATCATCGACAGAGCCGCCGCGCGGGCGCGCCGCTTGTCCGAGTGGGGCACGTCCAAGAGCGCCTGATCATTCGTGTAGGCGTGCACCGTATTCATCAATCCCCGACGAAAGCCGAACTCCTCCATGAGGACTTTCACCACCGGGGCCAGACAGTTCGTCGTGCAACTGGCATTGGAAATGACGTGATGCTCCGCGGGATCGTACTTGGTATGGTTGACGCCCAGAACGATGGTGATGTCCTCGTTCTTACCCGGAGCACTGATGATGACCTTCTTGGCTCCCGCGTCGAGGTGTTTGGCGGCCTGGTCCCGGCCGCGAAATAATCCCGTCGACTCTACGACGATATCGACACCCAGATCGCCCCATGGCAAGTCGGCCGGGTCACGTTCCGACAAGACCTTGATGGCGAGGCCATCGACCTCCAAGCCATCGGCGCTCACGGTGACTTCTCCTGGAAAACTGCCATGCACTGAGTCGTACTTCAGCAAGTGGCCGAGCATATCGTTGTCGGTGAGGTCGTTCAGAGCGACGATCTCGATTTCCGAATCGTCGGATGCGTGCACAGCTCGCAAAACATTCCGGCCTATGCGGCCGAATCCATTAATGGCAACGCGGATTGGCATCCACTCGCCTCCTCTTCTTTATTTCGCTTTAGGGGATTATTCCAATAGGGCAAGGCACGGGCAAAAGTACTGAGGAAGACCTGCGTCGCCCCCGCCTGGACGAGTGGTCGAGCCGCCTCCATCGCGGTGGATCCGGTTGTCAGCACATCGTCGACCAGTAGGACTCGGGCACCCTTTAGTGTGGCTCGCGCTTCGGCGCGAACCGTAAATGCGCGCCTGACGTTAGCCCGACGCTCTGCCGGGTGCAACCCGACCTGCGTCGACCCTCCCCGGCGGCGTTCCAAAGCCTCTACCAGGCGCGTGTCGACTCGGTCCGCAACGGCCTCGGCGAGCAACGCAGCCTGGTTGTATCCGCGCGTACGGGCTCGGCGGCGGGTCGTCGGAATGGGCGCGATGAGGTACTGCCCCGACAACAACTCGCGGGGGGACGCAAGATGACCGCGTAGCTCAGGGCTCCATCCCGCGCATTCGAAGCACGTGTCGGCAGCAACCGCCCCTGATCCCACCGGAAATCCGCATCGGCGGCAGCGCGGCCAAGGAGGCGCACGAAGCCGCGTACGACAAGGCCTACAGACGAGCTCTGCGGAACATTCCGGCGACAGGTGGTCTCGGCAGCCTAGGCAAACCGCGGGCAGAAAAAAATCCAACAGCTCGGCGACCAGCGCCCGCCCGTTCACGTCCAACCGCTCACGCCCGGCCGCTCAAGCGGGGACGTCACTGGACCTGGCGGCTTCCAAGGCCAGCCTCATCGCGTCGATGGGCGCCGCCTCACCCCACCAGCGCCCGAAGGACACGGCGCCCTGGTGTACCAGCATCTCCCCGCCATCCACCGCCGGAATCCCAAGGCGTTTGGAGGCCTCCACAAATGGCGTCGTGCCGGGGCCATAGACGAGGTCCATGACGGCACCCGCCCGTGAAAGGCGCTCGAGGTCGAGTGGAAGCTCGTCTTCACTGTCGAGCCCGAGGCGGGTGGTGTTCACGACCAGGTCGAAGTCGCCGTCATCGACATCGGACAGGCTCTCCGCCACACGTACGCGATCCCCACCGATTCTGCGCGCCACCGCCCGGGCACGCTCGACCGTCCGATTGAGAATCAAGACGTCCTCGGCCTCATCGTCTACCAAGCTGAGCAGCGCCGCACGTGCTGCGCCTCCCCCACCGAGCAGGAGCACTCGATAGCCGGCCGCGGCGCCACCGAGAAAATGCCGCAGCGCTCGCCCGAAGCCCTCGACGTCGGTGTTGTCCCCACAGAGTTTTCCATCCTCACCCCAAAACGTGTTGCATGCCCCTGTCCGACGGACCGCCTCTGAGGGTTCGTCGAGGACGGAGGCGGCCTTTTCCTTGTGGGGAAGCGTGACGTTCCCTCCGCCTCCAGCCCGGCCGAGACCCGACATGAACCCGACCATCCCGTCGGCGTCGCAGCGAAGCGCCACGTACACGCCGTCGACCCCGGATTCGAGAAACGCAGCGTTCTGAATTACAGGCGAAAGCGAGTGATCAACGGGATCTCCGAGTACCGTGAACAACCGAGTCTGGGCCGTCAGCGAGCTCAAGGACGAGCCTCCTTGTTCGGAGAGGGGAACTCGGCGCCGACTTTCGAAGAGAGGAACTCGGCATCGACGCGTCCAAGCGCGGCCTCCACCAAGCCCTCCAGGGCCTCCAGACACTCGACGTAGGCCTGAGAGTCTCCACCAAATGGGTCGGGCACCCCGGAGCCGCGTGCATCGTCCTCGCTGCCAGAGAAGGCGGACAGCATCCACACCTTGCCACTGCCCCCGAGAGCCTCAGCTACATCCGCGTGGTGCGGTCCCATGGTCAGGATGAGGCTGGCCCAGGCCACCAAATCCGTGTCCAGTGGAGTGCTCCTGTGTTCCTCAAGACTGAGCCCGTGCGACTCAGTTGCTCCCCGCGCCCCCTCACTCGCTCCGGCACCTGGCGCCGCCGAGACACCTGCCGAACGGACTTCGACACCGTCCCACCCACGCCGGCTCACGGCGCGTTCGGCGATCACTTGAGCCGTGGGACTCCGGCACGTATTGCCCGTGCAGACGAACAGGAGCCTGAAGGCGGGTTGATCACTCATGGCTCTTCCGGTCATGGGCCTCAATAAGAGGAAGTACGCAGCGAACCCGCCCCAGCAGGATCGTGCCCTGACGTAGAACCACCGGCTCCGGCCCTGAGCAGTCGACGATCGTGGACGGCGCAGAGGGCTCCAAAACTCCCCCGTCGAGCACCCACAACTCCTCCCCCGAGCCGGCCGCAAGGGCGGCGGCGAAGGCACCCTGAGCGTCCAAAGCCGGGGCCTCCCCGGGCCGATTGGCACTGGTTGATAAAATGGGGCTACCGATGCCGCGAACCAACTCCTGAACCAGTGGGTGTGGGCTCACGCGGACCGCGACGCCGCCGTCCGATCCTCGCACTCCGTCGGGATACCGCGCTCCCGGGTCCGACAGCACAAGGGTGACGGAGCCTGGCCAGAAAACGTCTGCCAGCTCGATCGCCTCCGGCGTCCACGTCAGATCACTCACGGCTTCCCTGTCCGGAACCAGGAGTAGCATGGGCTTTGCCCGGTCACGTTTCTTGAGCTCCACGAGCCTTTCTATGACCGAAGGCATCGGAAGGCCACCAAATCCGTACACGGTTTCCGTGGGATAGGCGAGCAATCCCCCTTGCCTCAAGTGTTCCTGTACCAAATCGAGGGTATCCGTCGACCGTGTGGCTTCCCGGACATCGATGAGTTTGGGACCGGTCATGACGCGGTCCTCCCCGAGTACGGCGCGGACCCCTGGAAGACCACACTAGCGACCTTCGCGGCGGGACAAAATCGACTCGGCCATTTCGAGATCCTCCGGCCGGGTGATCTTCAAGTTGTCCGGTGACGACTCCACCATCACCACCCGGCCTCCCACGCTCTCCACGAGCGCCGCGTCGTCGGTCGCGAGAAGGCCTTGGGCCAAAGCCCGGCGATACGCATCTACGATCACGCCAAGCGGAAACGCCTGGGGTGTCTGGGCGTGCCAGAGACGGGACCGATCCGGCGTGGCCGCAATATGCCCGTCGTCCTCGACCTCCTTCAGCGCGTCGACCACGGGGACGCCGGCGACCGCCCCCACCCCACTCCCCGCCAGTGCAATGCACCGGCCGACGACATCTGGAGAGACGAGCGGGCGTGCCCCGTCGTGGACCACCGCCACGTCGAGTGCATCCGACAGCGCCTGAAGGCCGGCCCACACGGAGTCGCGCCGGGTCTCGCCACCCGCAACCACTCGGACTCTCCGATCGGCTTCGATCAACCATGCGGGGGGCGATTCGGCATGGGCCATCGGAACAGACACGATCACTTCCCGAACCCCCGGGTGATCGAGGAAGGGCCGCAAAGATCGCAGCAGGACCGGCTCACCGCGAAGCTCGAGAAACGGTTTGGCTATGCCCCCCATGCGCTGTCCGGACCCCGCAGCCGGCACCACCACGCCGACCCCGAACTCCCCATCCCGTGACTCCGATTGATCGCCGGTGGGCCGGCTCACGACCTGTCGTGACTTTGGTGACCGTCGAGCCCTGGCCCCTCGTCCCCGGACGATTTGCTGGCCACCGAATCGAAGCGCGTGTAGGCCTTATGGAAATACAGGTCGACCAGACCGGTCGGGCCATTTCGCTGCTTACTGATGATCAACTCCGCCTTCCCGTCGAGCGAGTTCCCATCCTTGTCCACCGGGCCAAAATAGTATTCGGGACGGTACAGAAACATGACCAGATCGGCATCCTGCTCGATCGATCCGCTGTCCCTGAGATCTGAGAGTTGGGGCCGTTTATCCGTGCGCTGCTCCGGCGCGCGGCTGAGCTGACTGAGCGCGACGACCGGTACCTCCAGCTCTCTCGCAAGCGCCTTGAGGCCTCTCGAGATCTCGCTCACCTCCTGAACCCGATTCTCCGTCCGGTGGTGGCCCGACATGAGCTGCATGTAGTCGATAATCAGGAGTCCGACATCGTTTTCGGCCTTGAGCCGCCGCGCCTTCGCCCGCATTTGGAGAACCGTATTCCCGGGCGAATCATCGATCCATAGAGGCGCAGTGTTCAAATGCCCCGCGGCCGCGGCCAGCCGCTGGTACTCTTCGGGGTTCATTTTTCCATGACGGAGCTTCTGCGCGTCGACCCGACCCTCTGCGCAAAGAAAGCGCTGCACCAGCTGCTCTTTGGACATCTCGAGGGAAAAGATGGCCACCGTCGTGTTGTTTTCGATGGCTGCGCTCTGAGCCACGTTCAGAATCCAGGACGTTTTTCCCATCGAGGGGCGCCCAGCGACGATCACCAGATCTCCCTTATGAAGGCCAGTGGTCATACGGTCAAGATCCTTGAAGCCCGTCGGAACCCCAGTGATCCCGCCACCGGATTCCTGAAGATGCTCAATGTATTCGAACGTCGGCCACAGGATCTCCTTGATCCAGACGAAGCCCTGTCTGTCGTGGCTCTCAGCGATGCGGAATACCCTTTGCTCAGCCTGATCCATGACCTCCTCGACGGAGCGCTCTCCCTGGTCGTGGACGTCCCGGATGATGTCGGACGCAGCGGCGATGAGCCGCCTGAGCAGCGCCTTGTCGCGGACGATTCGGGCGTGGTACTCGATGTTGGCCGCGGTCGGTACGGCGTCGAGCAGCTCGGCGAGGTAGGAGGCCCCACCGGCAGATTCGAGCTCATCCGTGTTCTTGAGCTCTTCATTCAGCGTGATCACGTCGACTACGTCCCCGCGCTCGAAGAGGCGCACCATGCCTCGGAAGAGTCGGCGGTTAGCCTCCCGGTGGAACATGGAGTCGTCGACGATCTCGATCGCTTTCGCCACCGCGTCGTTGTCGATGAGCATACCGCCGAGGACCGAGATCTCAGCCTCCAACGAGTACGGCTGCTGCCGATCGTGATCAGGCAGCGCAGCGGGGATTGACGCAGTCTCCATCAGTTTCCGTCCATAATCTGTCGTAGGAGTTGGAGATCGTCCCAAGTGGAACGGGTCCAGCCCGCATTCCTAAGCAGCGCCGCCGGGTGATAGGTGACGACCAACGGAACGCCCTCATAGGCGTACACTGAGCCTCGAAGCTTTCTGAGCGGGCGGTCCATCCCCGTGAGCAACTGTGCCGCGAAGGTACCGACAGCCAGAATAACCTCTGGCGCAACCAGTGCAATCTGGCGCTTCAAAAAGGGTGAACAGAGTTCGATTTCGTCCGCCATGGGGTCGCGATTCCCGGGCGGCCGGCACTTGAGAACGTTGCAGATGTAGACTGAGTCCCTACGGGACAGATCCACCGCAGCGAGCAAGAGATCCAATAATTTCCCGGCCTGTCCGACAAAAGGCAGACCGGTACGGTCTTCGTTGGCGCCGGGCGCCTCCCCCACCACCATGAGGCGCGCCTGCGGATTTCCATCGGAAAAAACGACCTGAGTCCGGCCCTTGGCCAGGCGGCACCGTTGGCACGACTCGGCCACCGCCTTGAGTTCCGGGTATTTCAGGTCCGTGATGTCGAGATCGGGAGGCGAAATCGCCACGCCATCATCCCTCGTCGGCGCGGCGAGGGCGGTCGCGTGGGCTTGGGAAGTCTCGTGTTCCGGGACGCCCCTCAACTTCGCGCGGAGCCCTTTACGAGCTTCGGCGGCGACAAGGAGTACCTGCTCTCGCGTGAGACTCTCGAGGAAGAGTTCGTCGAGGCCCAAGTCCTCTCGCTGCCGCAGAAAGCGCGCGGCGTCCTCGATAATTTTCGGATCGGCACTCACTCGTCTGTACTCACTCGCCGGACTCCATGATCCCTGAAACACGGTCGAGAATCACCTCGGCGACTTCGTCCTTGGGCAAGAGGGGAAGCTCCTCGGCTTTCACATCCGCCCCAAGCAGCAGCACGCGGTTCGTCTCCACTTCGAATCCGGCTCCCTCCGCCTCAGCCTCATTGGCTACGATCACATCGAATCCCTTGGACTCGAGCTTGGCCTGAGCATTTTCCATGAGAGACTGGGTCTCGAGGGCGAATCCCACCGAAATCGATCCCGTCTTCCGCAGCGCACGGGTCTCCAGCGCCACGTCTGGATTTTCGGTGAACGTGAGGGCCATGTCCGATCCCGCGTCGGCCCGCTTCAGTTTTTGTTCCGAGGGGTCCGCGGGCCGGTAGTCCGTGACTGCCGCGGCGAAAACCGACACGTCCGCCCCTGGAAGGTGCTCCGAAACGCAGTCGAGCATCTCCAGAGCGGTCTCGACATTAATCACCTCCACGCCATACGGAACCGGCAGGGACACAGAGCCCGCCACGACCGTGACGTGCGCTCCCCGTCGCCACGCTGCGGCCGCCAGGGCGAACCCCATCCGGCCAGAGGACCGATTGCCGATGAACCTCACGGGATCGAGCGCCTCGCGAGTTGGGCCGGCCGTGATCAGCACCTTTTTCCCCCGCAGCGGAGACGCCTCCGACAACACGCGGCCGATCTCTTCGACGATCTCGTGCGGCTCCAACATCCGCCCGGGGCCGTCGCCTTCACCGGCTGCCAGCGGGCCGGTTCCGGGCCCCGCCACACGATACGACAGCGCATCCCGAAGGTGACTGAGGTTGGCTTGTGTCTGAGGATGGGAGTACATCCGGTCGTTCATGGCCGGACAGATGAGCACGGGGGCCCTCGTCGCCAGCAACGTGGTCGTGAGCAAGTCGTCTGCACGACCTTGAGCCGCCTGAGCAATCAGCTCCGCCGTCGCGGGCGCGACACACACGACGTCGGCCTCGGACCCGAGCTTGATGTGGAGAGCGGCCCCCTCAGTTGAAAACAGGTCGGTCGCGGACGAGCGGCCCGTGACCCCCTCGAACGAGAGAGGCTGGACGAAACGTTGCGCGCCGGCCGTAACAACCGTGTCGACGACCGCGCCGAGCCGGGTCAGGTCTCGGGCGAGCTGAACCGCCTTATAGGCGGCGATGCCTCCGGTGACGCCGAGGACGATCCTCCGTCCCTCCCACGGACGCCGGGGATGAAGTACACGTGGGGACGCCACACTCAGTTCTACCCCTCGCTACGCCTGCGAGTGACCAGGCGGAACTCGATCTGACCCGAAGTAAGCGCTTCGAGGGACTTCGTGGTGAGTTTCTTCTCCTCCCCGAGGGGGAGGGTCTCTCTGGGCAAGGAATTGAGCTCTCGAGCGTACTTCGCCGCCACCAGCACGCCGAGATATTTGCTCTGCGTGTGTGCGGCGGACTCGTCGGGCGTGAATACGCGCATGATGAAGCTCCTGGGCCAGGCCCTATATGTTGTTCTATTACAAACACTTGCGTCGCGCTACTCATTCGGAATGTCAAGATTTCTCCGCGAGAAGCCGATCAATCTGGTCATGAAGTTGGCGAATCGCGTTGGATAAGTCGATGGCTCGATCGGTCCGCCGGCCCTCTGCCAAAACGATGCTCCGAACCTCGTCGATCGCCTGCTCGATGTTCTCATTGACCACGATGTAGTCGAACCGGGACGCCTGCTCCAACTCACCGCGGGCGTTCTCGATCCGCTGGGTCACGTTGTCTTTTCCCTCGGTACCCCGCTCGGTGAGGCGCTCCACCAACACATCCGCAGATGGGGGAAGCACGAACACGAGAACCGCGTCCGGGACACGATCTCGCATCTGCATCGCACCCTGAACGTCGACATCCAAGATCAGGAACCGCCCCTCTTCGCTGGCGGCCTGAAGCGCCTCCCGCGAAGTCCCGTACAGGTGGCCATGCACCTCAGCCCATTCGACCAATTCGTCGGCCTCGATCATCGCACGGAACTCTGCCTCGGACAGGAAGTGATAGTCGACGCCATCCACCTCGTGGTCCCGGGCGGAACGTGTCGTCGCGGAGACCGAGAAGACGACGTCCTCGATTTCCTTTACCAGAGCTCTCGCTATCGTGGTCTTTCCGGCTCCACTGGGTGCCGACAGCACGACAGGGCAGGTCCGGTGCACGAGGGAACTCACTCGACGTTCTCCAACTGCTCCCGTAGTCGTTCGACTTCTTCCTTGAGACTCACGGCCGTGTGCGCGATCTGTGCATCGTTGGCCTTGGACCCGATCGTGTTGGCCTCCCGATTCATCTCTTGGACGAGGAAGCCCAGCCTCTTCCCGACCGGCTCGCCGGCTTCGGTTTGGAGCGCCTCATTGAACAGTTCGACATGGGAGCGGAATCGTACGATCTCCTCATTGATATCCCACTTCTCGGCCAGGTACGCGATCTCTCTAGCCAAGCGATCCTCGTCGACGGAGTGCGTCTCGATGAGGTCGGCCACGGCCATCCGCAACCGGTCACGCTCCGCGACCAGGCGCTCCGGGGCATTTGCTTCGACTTGGACCAATGCCTCCTCGATGGCTTGCAGATGCTCTTCTAGGTCTCGTTGCAGCCGCGACCCCTCGGCTTCCCTCAGCAGAACCACCTCCGCAGCGGCCGCTTCCGTCAGCCTGTGGATCACTTTCCCCTCCACCAGAGCCGACGCGTTTCCCGGCTCCGGGGCCCGGAAAATCTCCCCGAAACGGGAGACGTGCGACAGGTCCACTGGAGCCTTGAGATCGAGCTCACGCCGAAGGGTCTCGAGAAGCTCACCGTACCGCTTCGCGCGCTCCAGATCCAGCTCCGGAAGTGTGTCGTTCGCCTCAGCCACATCCCGATCGAGGGACAGTGTGTACGTGACGTGGCCCCGGCTAAGAAACGGTCTGAGCCAGGACTGAATGTCACTCTCGAAGCGGTCGAAGCCGGTCGGAGTGCGCATGTTCACGTTGAGGAAACGATGGTTGACGGTCTTGATTTCGACGCGTAGAACGCGTGCCCCAGTCGCCTCCTCGGCCTCGCCGAAACCGGTCATGCTTCTGATCATCCGCGTATGCCGTCCATCAGTTGTTCATGACCCAACGAACTCCGTAAAGCGTGCGGAATCTTGGCTGTTCGCGGTTCGGGAAGTCCACGTTGTCGCTCTTGCCCCTGATGTTCTCCCAGCGGATGAAGAGGTTCAGCGTGACGATCCGCACTTGAATATGCGTGTACCACTCCTCCGAAAGCGGTACGACGACGAGATCCGGGACGGCAGGATCCCCACCGGACTCCAGAATCCCGATCGCCATCGGATCTCGCCTGGTCACACCAAGTCCGCCCCATACTTCCAGATTTCGTGATTCCTTGAAGATCCCATGATACGTGAGCGCCCCGTCCCAGAGACGCCTGGGAAGGTACGCGAGATCGTCATCCCACGCTTGCACCGCCGCTTCCATAGCAAAGCCCCGCAAGGGAAGCGGGACACTGGCCGTCGCTTCGAAGCCCATGCGGTCGCCTCCCACCACAGAGATCCCGTCGGGATCAAGGGCCAACCCGAGGGGGCGGATCGAATCCGCTTCCATCGACAGCCAAGCTCCGGAGAAATGGAAGCCTCGCCAAGAGAACTTACCCCCGGCTCGCATCCCTGTGCGGCTCGTGAAGCGCGGACGGGGTTTTTCGACGAGGGCTGGGGGGGCGGGCGGGCCGAGCCTGAGAGACCGAAGATATGCCTCGTATTCCGACACGAACGGCGCCCCCGTCTCTCCGTCCTCATAGGAAGCGAAAAGCGAAAGTCCCCCGACGGGTGCCGTTTCAATCCTCGCTCTCCAGGACATGGCATACTGGCCGACCCACCGCTCGACTCGCAGCGATCCATCCATTGACGCCCCCAAAATACGGGCGGCTCCTGCCGAAGCTTCGTAATTCTCACCCGGCACGCCGTGGCCGGAGAATCGGCGCACCGCGCCCTGAGCCCACAGGTTCCCAACGGTGTACTTGGTCCGGAGGCCCAGCTGGGTACGACGGACATCGAGTGTGCCGTAGACCGGCTCCTCTGGGCCCCCGGCCAACGACGACGCACCCCAGTAGCCCTCTCCGATCAATCCCTCAGCCAGACGCCACCTCGCTCGAATGTTCCAATCGTTGCGCGTCAGTCCTGTGGTGAGGTCGACGACGTCGGTGCGGGGAGCGAATCGCCTCATCTCAGCCACGACGCCACCTCGATCTCCGCGGGAGATCGCGTATCGAAGTGCGAAGCCGCTCAATGAGCCGCCCGCCTGCAGGCCCGGGCCTCGTGTCTCCACACGGTCGAAAGCCAAGGTGAGCGCCCCC
>CAUZVZ010000036.1:0-20883 GCA_963583605.1 Gemmatimonadales bacterium UBA6960 | reverse complement strand
TCATCAAGAACGGGATCGAGCACAAGGGCTTCTCTCTCATCGATGTCTTCAGTCCCTGCGTCACTTTTAACCACGACAACGACTTCAAGTTCTTCAAGCCGCGCATCAAGAAGCTGGAAGACGAAGACCACGACCCCACCGACTGGAAGGCGGCCTGCGAGAAGGCGATGGCGTGGGGCGACGAGATCTATATCGGGCTGTTCCACGAGAACGACCGGCCCTCGCTCGATTCGCTCGAGATGGTCCTCGACAGTGGGATTCCGCTCGCTCGCCGGCCTCTGGGGCTCAGCGGTGAGCAGGGTGAGAAGCTGATCAGCCGGATGATGTAGGGTTCCCCGACTAGATTGTCGTAGCCAGTTAGCCGAAAGCCCCGGAGGACGTCCTGTCCCCCGGGGCTTCGTGCGTTTCGGTACCTGTCGTGCTATTCGGGCAAGGCCAGGGCTGCCAGTCCTTCAGAAAGCTGGATCATGACGTACTGCCTTCCCTCATGCGTCCAGCTCGACATTCCGTAGCCCGTGTTTCCGGGTAGCGGAATCGAGGCAATGCGTTCGCCGGTGAGCTTGTCGATGGCGAACAGGTTCTCCTGCCCATCGCTGGTCTGACCACTCGCGAGAAGCAACGTGGGTGTCACCACCATTGCGGAATGGCCTCGGCGGCCAGGATTCGCGAACGCCGGGTCGAGCCCCTGGAGAAGCGGATGGTTCCGGAGCATATCCTGCTCCGCTTCTGGCGCATCGCCGTTGGGGATCACCCAGAGGTACTCCCCGGTGTTCATGTCGATGGCGCTGATCCGACCGATCGGGCCTTTCCAAATCGAGAGGCCGTCGATGGTCTCCGGACGAGCCCGCAGATCGCCGCCGCCGAACCGACCGCCACCGCGACCGCGACCGCGACCGCCGCCGAAACCGCGCCGATTGATCCATTGCGACAGAGTCGATCCGGTTTGGAGGTCGTTGTCCATCGCAGAGTTGATGCCCGGCTCGAGGACCGTCCCTCCGCACCCACTATGGGAGGTGATGAACATGATGCCCTGCACCGGGTCAGCCACCGCCGGCCCGGTGATGTTCACGCCCCCTGTGTCCCCCGGGCAAATTCGCGGACGTTCGTCACCCTGATCGCCCCCCAAAGCCGTGGGTGGATTGAAGAAAGGAGCGAAATAATTCCCGTCCCTCGCGATCTGGAGCGCCCGCTCGTAGATCTCAGGCGTGTAGTCGATCAGGTGATCTTCCGTCCTGCCCTGCAGGTCGTACGGCGCAGGCTTGGTCGGGAACGGTTGGGTGGTCGCGAGTTTCTCGCCGGGCACATTCGACTCAGGAACCGGGCGCTCCTCGATCGGCCAGATCGGCTCACCGGTCTCCCTGTTGAACGAGTAGACGAAGCCCTGCTTCGTGGCCTGGAAGACGCCGGGAACCTGCTCGCCGTCCACCAACACATCCATCAAGATCGGCGCGGTCGACGTGTCGTAGTTCCAGATATCGTGGTGCACGAGCTGGTAGTGCCAGACTCGCTCGCCCGTTTGGACGTCGAGGGCGATGAGGCTGGTGCTGAAGAGGTTGTCGCCCGGACGGAACCCGCCGTAGAAGTCCTGTGTGGCGCCGTTCGTCGGGATGTAGACGAGTCCGCGCTCGGGGTCGGCGGCCATGGGCGCCCAGGACGATACGTCGCCGGTCCACTGCCAGGCGTCGTTCTCCCAGGTCTCGTGACCGAACTCTCCGGGCCGCGGGATCACGTGGAACTTCCAGAGAAGCTCACCCGTGCGGGCGTCGTAACCCATGATGTCGCCGGGCACATTCTCGATCCGGCTCTGGTTGTAGCCCTGCTCCGCCGAGTTGCCCACCACCACCACGTCGTTCACGACGATGGGCGGCGAGGAGGCGGTGATGTAGCCGATCGTCAGCGGCATCCCGATGTTCGGGTCGTAGGGCTGATCCAGATCTTCCCAAGGGCCCCAATCCTCGATGAGGTCCTCGACGAGATCGACTACGCCCGTTTCCGGAAATCCGGGAAGGGGAACGGGGCGACCCCAGTTTTCCAGCGGTAGGCCAGTCTCGGCGTCGAGCGCATGGAGGAAGAAGCCCGGCGTCGTGATGTAGACGACGTCCCGACCGTCGATCGTGGCGAACGCGATGCCCTTCCCGTAGCCCTGGCGCATCGAGTACTCCCACCGCCAGGTGTTCGGCTCGGTGTGGCTCCACAGCAACTCACCGGTCCCGGGGCTCAAGGCCACCACGTGGCGCCGATATCCGGTGACGGTGATGAGCTTTCCGTTGAAATAGGTCGGCGTAGCCCGCGGGGTGCTGGAGCCGAAGCTCGATGCGTCCCACTCCCACGCGACTTCGAGGTCCTCGAAATTCGCGGGGGTGATCTGCGACGCGGTGGAATACCGTGTGTGACCGGCGTCCCCACCCAGATACTGCCACTGCCCGTTCTCGGTCCCGGGACCTTGCGCCAGTCCCACGGACGGCGCGACGAGCATCAGCCCCAGCCCGAGGGCCAGGGACACCCCTAAGGGCAGTTCTCGGAAAGAGCGTGGCGATTCTCTACCGATGTTCGTGTTCCTCGCTGACTGAAGACGGCCTGTTGCGAACGGACTCACCGGTCCCACTTGTCCAGACAGGTTACGACTCGCGAATCCTACTGTTCCAGACAGATTAGGAACAGTGAATGTTGAGGGCAATGCGATGGGCTGAAATCGCGCGACGAGACCGATGAGGACGCGGCTGCAAACCCGATCTTGGATTTCGTGCTCCCAGGGCGTATGATGCGACGTCAGCCACTCCCGGCTCAGCACGGTGCCGGGCTTCTCTGGTTCAGGGGGGATGTCATGTCATTGACACGTCGCGGGTTCACTCAAGCGGTCGGCCTGGGTACGGCCGGGATCCTGTCCAACTCGTTCATCATCGGCCGTGGCCTGGAGGCGGCAGAGTTCGAACCGGAGTTGGCGCAGATGCCCTATGATGACGGCGTCATCCGGATCAGCTCGAATGAGAATGCCCGGGGCCCGGGGCCAGGCGCGATGCAGGCGCTGCACCAAACGATCTCGGCGAGGGCGGGGCGGGGATATCCGCCGGACCACACGAACGATTTGGTGACGACGATCGCCGAGAAGTACCACGTCGAGCGCGACAATGTGGTCGTGAGTACGGGTTCGGGTGCCCTCTTGGCTGGGGCGGTCCGCGCCTTCTGTTCGGCGACCAAGCCGCTGGTCACGGCCGCGCCGACCTATGGAACGCCCGACGGGACAGCCAGGCGGATCGACGTGCAGATCAAGGCGATCCCCGTCGATGGTTCGCTGGGCCTGGACATCGATGCGATGGCGGCCGCCGCGACCGGGGCGGGCATGGTGTTCTTCTGCAACCCGAACAATCCGACGGGCACGGTGCACCCGGCGGCTGCTGTGGAGGCCTTTGTCCGAAGGGTGATGCGGGCATCACCCGACACGAAAATCCTGATCGACGAGGCCTATATCGACTATGCAGCCGACCCGGCGGTGCAGACCGCGAGCCCGTTGACACAGGAGTTTTCGAGCGTCTTCATCACCCGATCCTTCTCGAAGGCGCATGGGATGGCGGGTCTGCGGATCGGCTACGCGATCGGCCAGCGTGAGACCCTCAGTGCCATCACTTCGGCGTGGAATCTGGGCAGCATGAACACGCTTTCCGCGGCTGCCGCGAGCGCCTCGATCACTGATTCGGACCATATCGACGAGGAGCGGGAAGAGAACGCTCGGGTTCGTGAGTTCACACTCGCCGCGTTCCGAGATCTGGGGTTCAAGACCACCGAGTCCCACACGAACCACATCTTTCTCGACCTCGGGCGTCCGGCGAGCGAGTTCCGAGCGGCTTGTCTCGAGCAGAAGGTGCGTGTGGGCCGAGACTTCCCGCCGATGGAACAGACCCACTCCCGGATCTCGCTCGGGACCATGGAGGAAATGGAGATGGCGGTCCGGGTGTTCCGTGACGTCTTGAGCTGAGAAGCTCAAGGTCTCCAGCGGAGAACCTCCGACGGTCCTTCATCGATGGTCCTTCGAACCGCACCGGCGGTGCACCTGCCCGCCGGGCGGTAGTGTCTCAAGCCCTCGCTAGTGCCCTGGACATGTTCTCGAGGGCGCGTTCCACGAGCCCCCGGGAAGTCGCGAGATTCATTCGCATATGCCCCGCACCCCCGGTGCCGTAGGACGATCCGGGATTCAAGTAGACCCACGCGTTCTCAGCGAACCACCGCTGAACGATGCTCTCAGGCGTCACCTGTCCCCCGGAGCTCGCGTTTTCCTCGGCGGCGATCGACTCGGCACCGATCCGCTCGACCACCTGGCTGACATCCAGCCAGGCCAGGTAAGTCCCCTGGCCCTTGGTGTACTTCACGAGGGGCATATTCTCCCTGATGTAGGCTTCGGCGAGCTCCTGGTTGGCGTCGAGGTACACGTTTGATTCGTCCAGCCACTCGTCGCCATCGGTCAGGGCGGCCCGTGTTGCGACCATGCCTAACGTGTTCAAGTCCGCTCGGGAGTTCGCCCCCACTCGCTCAAGATAGTCTCTGTTGCTGGAGAAGTACCAAGCGGCCTTCATGCCTGACAGACTGAACGATTTACTCGCCGACTTGAACGTGATGCTGTTGTTCACGATCTCCCTGTTCGGCAGACTCGCGAACGGTACGTACTGCTCATCGTTTCTGACGAAATCGCAATGGATTTCGTCGACGAGCACGACGACGCGGTGTTCGAGACAGATCTCCCCCATCCGCGTCATGTCCTCCGCGGACCACAAGTTGCCCGTCGGGTTCTGAGGATTGCACAGGATGAACACGTTGGCGCGACGGGCCCGCCGTTCGAAGTCCTCGAAGTCTATCGAGTAACGCCCGTCGACCAGCCTCATTGGACTGTCCTCGGGAACCGTCCTGGTGAATCGAAGGTCGCTGTAGAATCCACTGTAGACCGGCGCGGTCAGAAGCACGCGGGATCCAGGAGGCGCGAACGTTTGCAATGCGGCGATGAGGCCCGAGTGGACGCCCGTGTTCAAAATGATGGTGCCGGGATCGATGTCGAGGTCGTAGCGCCGCTTATTCCAGTCCACGATCGACTGGACGTACGACTCGGGCCTCCTCAGATAGCCCCAATTCTCGTGTGCGCAACGCTCGGCAAGGGCTTTGGTGACGCACGGCGCCACTCGGAAGTCCATGTCGGCGATCCCCATCGCGACCTCAATGTTCTCCCCGAACGTCACGATCGGGCTGTCCCACTTGCTACAATCGGTGCCGACACGGTCGAAGGTCTCATCGAAGTCGTAGTTCGGATAGAGCAACGTCGGGGGTACGCCCGTCGCCTGGGTCGCGGATACGGGCTTGGCACCAACCGCGCCAAGAACTGCCGTCACTCCTGCACTCTTCAGGAACGCTCTGCGATTTAGCTCATGGATCTGAGACATCGATTCGGCCTCCTATTGGCTGACGGGACTGCCGGGGTCCCAGCGTGGGCGGGACGGGGACGGCTCCAACATCATACGGGAGCAGGGTCGGGACCAGCAAGCAGGCGTAGCCAAGAGACCGGCGCGACCCCCCGGCTTGGTGCCTGGTGCTGCCCATTCTCCAGGATGAATTTCACGGTCGCTTGCGGCATGGCGGCTGCCCGACCGATCTTCAACCGAAATTTGGTGGAATCAGACGCCGCGTGGCCCCTGGCCCTGCGGAACAGTCGTCAATTCCCGGGGACCATGAAATGATCAGTTCCGGGGAACCATGAAATGGGAGGAGCGACCGATGATAGCACGATCCCTTGTCTCTTTTTCGATCGGGCTGTTATTGGCGAGCCCCGCTCTGCCGGCGCAAGTAACCGATTTTCGTCCGGTTACCGAAGAGACCCTACGCAGTCCGGCTCCAGGTGATTGGCTCAACTGGAGGCGTACCGACAACGCGTGGGGGTACAGCCCACTCAATCAGATCGCCCGGGACAACGTCGGCCAACTACAGCTGGTGTGGTCGTGGGCCATGGATGAGTCCGGTGCGCAAGAGGCGACGCCTCTCGTGTACGACGGGATCATGTACCTGCCGAACCCGCGCGACGTCATTCAGGCGCTCGACGCTGCGACGGGAGATCTGATTTGGGAATACCGGCCGGAAGTCGACCCGGACGTGGCCGGGGGGATTGGGGCTCAAAAGAACATCGCCATCTACGGTGACAAGATCTTCGGGGCCACCCACGGGGCGCATATCGTGGCACTCGACGCAAGGACCGGACAAGTCGTGTGGGACACGGAGATGGCCGACTCGGGCCTCGGATACGAGTACTCGGCCGGCCCGATTGTGGTTCGTGGCACGGTCATCGCCGGGATCACCGGCTGTGAGCGATACAAGGAAGACGTCTGCTTCATCGCGGGGCTCGATGCCGATACGGGCGAGGAGAAGTGGCGCACCGCAACCGTCGCCCTTCCCGGAGAGCCGGGCGGAGACACGTGGGGCGACTTGCCGCTGGAGTTCAGGGCCGGCAGCGACGCGTGGATCACCGGTAGCTACGACCCCGAAGCCAATCTGGTCTATTGGGGCACGTCTCAAGCCAAGCCGTGGGCCCGGTCGGTCCGCGGCACGGATGGTGACGCCCTCTATACCAATTCGACGCTCGCGCTCGATCCCGATACCGGAGAGTTGGTGTGGTATTACCAGCACCTTCCCGGCGAGACGAACGACATGGACGACGGGTTCGAGAACATCTTGATCGACGTCGGGGGTCAGCCCTCGCTGTTCAAGATGGGCAAGCTGGCGATCCTCTGGCAGCTCAATCGAGAAACCGGCGCCTTCATTCGCGCCACCGATCTCGGCTATCAGAATATCGTCGACGTAGATCCGGACACCGGTGAGGTCACTTACCTGGGGGGCAGGATTCCCGAGATCGGCGTCGCGATGGAAATGTGCCCGAGCACTTCCGGCTTCAAAAGCTGGCGCGCGATGGCGTTCAGCCCTGAGACCAACGCCTTGTACATCCCCATGACGCTCAACTGCGAGCGGGCCACGTTCGGCCCGACCGAACGCGTCATCGGTGGGGGTGGGACCGGCCCTGTACGCCGCGCCGACTACAGACACCCCGATGCCCCGGACCATCTGGGTCAGCTCCAAGCGCTGGATATCACCACCGGAGAACCGTTGTGGAGGCATCGCACCGTATCACCGATCAACACGGCTGCACTCACGACGGCCGGTGGCCTCGTGTTTGCGGGTGACTGGGATCGTCATGTGTACGCGTATGACGCGTCCGACGGAGAGATCCTCTGGCAGACCCGCCTGGCGACCTCGGCACAGGGATTTCCGGTGACGTACCTGGCGAATGGGAAGCAGTACGTGGCCGTACCGGCTGGCATCGGCGGCGGGAGTTGGGGCACCCTGATTCCGAGCGAATTGATCCCGGAGATCACCCGGCCCAACCATGGCAACTCGCTCTACGTCTTCGCACTGCCGGACGGGAACTGATGACTCGATGGCTTCGCGCAGCCGGGCGAGCACTGATGATTCTATCACTCGTCGGCGCCACCTCGCTGGTGCTCACGATGACTCCACGGGGTGCCTACGCACAGCAAGCGCCGGCAGAGAATCAACGCACGGTGTGGGACGGCGTCTATAGCGAGGAGCAGGCCGAACGCGGGCAGGCTCTGTACACGGAGTCGTGCTCCGGGTGTCACGCCGCTGACCTGCGTGGCGACAACACGTCGCCGAGCTTGGTCGGAATGAGCTTCGACTTTCTCTGGGGTGGGTCGACGCTGGGGGAATTGTTCACGCGAGTCCAGGAACGGATGCCTACTGATCGACCCGGTTCGCTGTCCGCCCAAACCTATCGAGACATCCTGGCCTTCGTTCTTCGAGAAAATAGCTATCCTACAGGGCCAGAACCACTTACAGGAGAAGTTCTCGACTACATTCTCATCACTGAGAACCCCGGAGGTCAGCCTAGACTATGAACTACCGCATGAACTGAGGAGGACCGATGTTCTTTCGGCTATCGAGTCTCATCGTCGCGGCGACGCTCGTCGGCTTGCCGGCGGACTCCCAGGAGTTACCACACGGCGAGGACATGCTGATCGCGTATCTCCCGACCGAGCGGATCCTGATCGAGGCCGATCTGTTCGATTCACGGCGGCCCGGCGATCCACCGGCGACCGGTTGCCGCAGCAGCCAATGGCACGCTCTTGGGCCATTCCACGGGTCACCGAAGAGAAAGTGACAGCCGCTACGTTCAGCCACGCGCGGGACCTGTTCGGAGAACGAGGTGTGATGGACCGGCGGGTCTGGTCGGCTATTACAGCTTCGTCAACATCACGCTCAAGGCGTTCGACGTGCAGTTGGCGCCGGGGCGTGAACGTCTCCTCCCTGACTTGTGGTAGCCTCACGGATCACGGGCAGTCGGAAATCACATCCCCTATCTTGGCTCGCAACGCATCCACGTCCGTGCAATTCACGCTCGTATTCTTGAGTTGCACGGCATCCCCCGGTCCGAGCCCCGGGTTGTCCAGCAGGGTCTGAATATCGCTGAGGTCGGGGTTGGTATGGAGCGAAACGAGTTCCAGGTTCGTGAGCCCGCTGAGGTCGCCGAGGTTCGTGATCGAGTTCATCGACACCCGGAGCGCCGTGAGGCTGGTGAGGCCGCTCAGCGCACTGAGGTCGGTGATCGAATTGTCCCAGGCGTTGAGCGCGGTCAGGTTCGTGAGACCGCTCAAGGGGCCGATGTCGGTGATGGCGTTGTTGTATATCCACAGGGTGCCCGTCAGGTTCGTGAGCCCGCTGAGCGCGCTGATGTCACTGATGGTTTGGTTTAGATTGATGGCGAGAAACGTCAGGTTCGTGAGCCCGCTCAGGGCGCTGACGTCGGTGATCGAGTTGGCGGCGAGGTTGAGGGACGTCAGGCCGGTGAGCCGACTCAGCGGGCTGATATCGGCAATCGCGTTGTCGCGGATCTGGAGGGTCGTGAGGCCCGTGAGGTTTTCGATCCCACTCAAGCTCACGATCCCTGCGCTCGCCGCACTCAGGGTGGTGAGTGTCTCCACCAGACCACAGATGAGGGGATCCTGAGGGCCGACCGAGAGGTCGTCCCTGATTTCCGCCGCCAGGATGGCGTCTTCGAACGCCACAATGGACGACGAAGACTCGATTGCGCAGAACGGCTGGAAATCCGGACCGGCAAGATCACGAAAGCATCCCGATCCCGCGGCAAAGACAAGCGAGCCGGCTAGCCACACACGAACGTGCCCGAGCGTCACTCCCTGATGCGAATCCCCGCCAGCTTGGCGAGCGCGCCGAGCGTCGTCTGGGCTGCGTTCAGACCAAGCGTGAAATCCGCGTCCGTGAAAGTTTCGAACAGATCAGTCGCCTGGTGCCAGTGCGGGTTCGCCCCATTGCCGGTCTCGTAGAGGCGCCGGTTCTCACGCAGGCTCACCGCCGGGACCACGTTCATGAAGGGCGTCGAGTCGGTATTACTCATCGCGTTGCTGAGCACGGCGGGATAGTCCGTCGCGTGCAGACGGTTGGCGTTGATGAGCGCGAGCCCAAGCTGGGCCGACTGCTCAGCGAAGGCGGAATTGAGCTGGTACTCGACGTCGACATCGGCGTCTAACGCCTGGTTGAAGGTGACGGGGTTGCCGTGGTCCCACATCATCATGTCGTGCTGGATCATGCCGAGCCACCGCGGCTCCGGGTACTGCCCTGAGCCCGCCGGCGCCTCGATGCCTTGAAGTTCCTCACGCTGCTCGACGTAGGCGCCGGCCCCGTTCAACCCCGTTTCCTCGTTGTTCCAGAGCGCGAAGCGAATGGAGACGTCGGACTCGACCCCCGGTAAAGCGAGCGCACGCGCGATCTCCATCACGAGCGCGGTGCCCGAGCCGTCGTCGTTTGCGGCCTGGCCCCCGCCCCGCCCGTCCATGTGCGCGCTGATGATGTACATCTCACCCCGGTTCGTACTCCCGATCTTCGTCGCGTACACCTCCTCGCGGGGTTCGGGCGCAGGCGTCGGGGTACCCTGAGGAACGCGGGGCGTGTACATGTAGTAAACGCGTTCGGTCTCGTACCCCCAGCCCTGCAACTGCCCCTCGATCCAGTCGACGGCGGCCGCGTTGCGAGGCGTGCCCTGCTCGCGGTCACCGAACTGCGTCAGGCTACGAACGAGCTCCTTATAGCTGTCGAACTCGAGGAGGCGCACGACACGCTGGTGCATGCTGTCCGCGGCCGTCATGGGAACGCCGCCCAGAATGTTGCGGACGTTCCTTCGAAGGGTCGGGGGATCGCTCGCTCTGGCGTCCTGGGGTGAGCCGGTCGGCTGTTGGGCTGCAGCAGGCACCGCCGGCACAGCAATGATGGCGGTGATGGCGCAGGACGTGAGACAGACACGTAGGACGCGGCTGGCCAGGACGGAGTTCGCAAGGAGATCGGTTCGATTTTTCATGCTCGGATCCAAGACGGAGGCGGATGATGGGTCGACGGAACAACCTTCTCCGGGGCCGTCGCATCGCGCAAGTCGGGGCCTGGACCAAAGCGGGTTGGCCGGGCTTCTGGCGATGCCCCTACCCCATCACGGCAGCGATGCGGCGCGCGGCCTCCGCTACGATCTCCGCGTTGTCCCGCGAGATCGTGCCGTCGGCCAGCTCGAACATATCCTCGAGGCCGGCACGTGTGTCGTACCCCCGCTGGGTCGCCACTTCGATCAGCGGCCAGGCGGTGATCCGTGCAGGAGTCGGGGTCGGTCCACCCCGGCGTCGTCGAGCACGGACTCCATCTCGTCCGCGCTTCGCACGGCCGCCTCGAGGTCGCCACCCCGCGGCTCCATCATGAGTCGGAGGCAGCGTGGAGCCAGACCACTGTCGACACAGGTGGAAGTCGCCCCAGCGTCGAACAGCCCCCCCTCGACGCCCACACCTTTGTCCATCAACAACTCGGCGAGTTCGACCGAACCGGGCTCGTTGAAGTTCACCGAGGCGAAGTCGGGCGGCACCGACCACTCGGCGACTTGAACGTGCCGCTGCGCGGCGTCCCCGGCGATGCTGAAGTGTGTGCTCACACCGAACGGGGTGGTGGGAATCGCGCCCCGGAGCGCCGTTACTATGCGCGCGACGTCCTCAGCGCGCACGCTCTCGGCGCCAGCGAGGTCACGAACGTTACGTGGATCGCCCCTGCCCCGCTTCCTACAGCGCCCCGTGCGGCCTCGGCGAACGCCTCGGGAGTCGTCGGCAACGCCGGGTGGCTCCCTGGCTGGCGAGCCCCGTTCAGGGCCCCCTTCAGCAGCATGGTCCCGGTCGGTCCACGACGTTGTGCACTACAACCTCCAAGCGCAAAGACACCTGCTCCAATCCCGGCTGCAGCGAGAAAATCACGTCGCGACAACCGATCCGGCCTGCGCTCCCACCCCGGCGACGCGGACACGACTCCTCAGTGGTCCTCGAGGGCCGGGACCAGATCCCGAAAGCATTCCAACGCTTCCGGATTCGCCAGTGCCTCGACGTTGTTCACTTCGCGCCCATGGATGATGTCCCGGACCGCTAGTTCTGTGATCTTGCCGGATCTCGTGCGCGGAATATCCGCGACTGCCAACACGACCTGAGGCACGTACCGGGGTGTTGCTCCCGTACGGATACGCGCCTTGATCTGATCGGTCAACGCGTCGGTGAGTACCAGGCCCTTTCGCAATACGACGAACAGCACCACACGGACGTCGCCGTCCCACTCCTGTCCGACCACAACCGCTTCAACGACCGCGTCGAGCTGCTCGACCTGCCGGTAGATCTCGGCGGTGCCGATGCGCACGCCCCCGGGGTTCAGCACGGCATCGGAGCGCCCCATGATCAAGTAGCCGCCATTACGGGTTTCCATCGCGAAGTCACCGTGGCACCAGATACCCGGAAACTTGTTGAAGTAGGCGGCCTCGAAGGCCGTGCCGTCCGGGTCGTTCCAGAAGCACAACGGGACGGTCGGAAACGGCTGCGTGCAAACCAACTCGCCTCGCTCCTCAATCACCCGTTCGCCTGAGTCGTTCCAGATTTCGACCGCCATGCCCAAGGCCGGCCCCTGAATCTCGCCGCGATACACGGGCCCTTGCGAGTTCGATCCGACGAAACACGCCAGAAGATCGGTACCGCCGGAGATCGAAGCCAACGCCACGTCGTGCTTGATGTGCTCGTAGACGAAATCGAAGCTCTCGGGGACCAGCGGCGAGCCGGTCGACGCGATGGTCTCCAGGTCCGGCAAGGGATGGGTTTCGGCCGGCCTCAGCCCTGCCTTCTTCACGCTGTCGATGAACTTCGCTGAGGTGCCGAAGAACATGGCACGCTCATCCTGCACGAAATCGAACATGCGGTTGCCATCCGGAAAAAACGGCGAGCCATCGTACAGCATGACAGTCGTTTCGCAGGCCAGCGCCGACACCAGCCAATTCCACATCATCCAGCCGCAGGTCGTGAAATAGAACACCCTCTCGTCTGGGCGCAGCCCAGCGATCAGACGATGCTCTTTCACATGCTGCACAAGGGTCCCACCGGCGCGATGCACGATGCACTTCGGTATTCCGGTCGTGCCGCTGGTGAACATGATGTACAGTGGATGATCGAATGGCAGTGTGCGAAACTGAGGGGCCCGGCCGCGTCTCCCGTCGATCAGCTCGCTCCAATCCAGCATTCCATCGGGGATGTCGAGATCCATCCCATCCAGGACGCTGAGATCCACCCCATCCGGGACGTCGAGGTCCACATACGGCACGATGACGACCTGCTCGACAGTCGGTAGCCGCTTCACGACCGCGCTGATCCGCTCGCGAATGTCCACCGTCTTGCCGTTGTATTGATAGCCGTCACAAGCGATGAGGATCTTCGGGTCGACCTGCGCAAAGCGGTCCAACATACCCTGCTCGCCAAAGTCCGGTGATGCCGACGAAAAGACCCCACCCAGCGCACTGGTCGCGAGCATGGCGATGACGGTTTCGGCGATGTTGGGCAGCACGGCGACCACCCGGTCGCCCGCCTCCAGACCCACCTCGTCCAACCAGGCGCTGAAGGCTCCGACCTCATCGTTCAGCTCCTGCCAAGTCACCCGCCGGCAACGGCCATCCTCACGGAGCGCCACGATCGCCTCGCCCCCATCCGAGCGACGCAGGAGGTTCTCGGCAAAGTTCAGAGTCGCGCCCGGGAAGAAGCGCGCCGTACGCATGTCGGTGCCCGGTTCGAACACGGTCTCGCCGGGTTCACCGATCACGCCGCCGAACTCCCAGACGCTCTCCCAGAAGGCCTCTGGTTGCTCGATAGACCAGCGATACAGGCTGTGGTAGTCGAAGAACGCCTGCCCAGCATAGGGACCATACCGATTCGCGAACTCCGCCAATACCGACGACGCCACACGTTCGGGCGACGGGCGCCACAGGATCTCGTGACTGGTCGTACTCAAAGATCAGGGCCTGATCACGACGCAACCTCGAAAACCACCGTTTTCGATCAGTTCATGTGCCTTGGCGATCTCATCCAACCCTAGCACATGCGCCACCCGGTGCTGAAGCCGACCGGCTCGCGACGCCTCGTCGATATCAGCGATGGCCTGCTGCTTCGCTTCTTCTGGCATCGCGTAGACAATGACGAATCGGATCCTCAGATCCAGATACATCATCTGGTAGAACGGCAGCCTAGGTTTGGGCGCTTGCGTCGATGAATAGGTCGCGATGGTGGCGCCCGTACGGACGAATTTCAGCACCTCCGAAAGGTTCGCGCCGAACTCGACATCGATGACGCGGTCGATGGGCTGACCATCATTCGCGGCCAGAACCTTGGCCGACCAATCTTCCTCACGGTGATTGACGATCGCATCCGCACCGGCCTCCATGCAGGCCTGCCCGTCCTCGTAATTACTCACCGTCGAGATGACGCGAGCCCCGGCGTGATGCGCCCACTGAATCGCGTAGTGGCCGACGCGGCCGGCACCACCGGTGATCACGAGCGTCTGTCCGGCCACCGGTCCGTCGGCAAACACGCAACGGTGCGCCGTCATGACGGGGATGCCGAGACAGGCTCCAACCTCAGGAGTCACACCCTCCGGCAACAGCGGCGCTCGCTCGTCACCCACCGCGACGAATTCGGCGGCCGTCCCGAAGCGCCGGCCATACTGCGCCTGATAGACCCAGACGGCATCGCCCACCCGGTCGCTGGAGACGCCTTTGCCGACGGCTTCGATGATGCCAGCCCCGTCGCTGTGCGGGATCACGTAGCCATCGTCCAGCAGGTTGGGAAACGACCCGGCTCGCTTCTTCACATCGGAGGGATTTGCCGCGCTGGCGCGCAGGCGGACCAATACTTCACCGGGGCCGGGCTGCGGATCCTCCAGTTCACCGATGGTTAAGGCCTCGGCGGCGGTCCCAAACTGCTCGTACCAGGCTGCTTTCATGCCCTGACGAACACCAGATCCTCATCGTTCGACAGCTCGGGCGCGAAGCTATAGCCATCCTCGGCGAACCCCTTCAAGTCGTCCTCGTTCTCGACGCGATTCCGGACGATGAAGCGCGCCATCATTCCCCGCGCCCTCTTGGCGACCAACCCGATGGTCTTGGGTACACCGTCCCTCATTTCCTTGAAGTGGCACGTGACGAACGGGCCGTCGAGGCTCTGAGGCTGGATGGCCTTGATGTACTCTTTGGAGGCCAGAGACACGACCGTGCGGTTCTCATGAGAGGCCGTCAACGCATTACATGCGTCGGTGAGCCGCGAGCCCCAGAAATCGTAGAGGTCCTTCCCGCGCTCAGTGGAAAGCCTCAAGCCCATCTCCAGGCGATACGGCTGAATCAGGTCGAGGGGGCGCAGCATGCCATAGAGGCCCGAAAGAATGTTGAGATGGTTCTGCGCGTACGTGAGGTCATCCTTGCTCAGCGTGTCCGCGTCGAGCCCCACGTACGTGTCACCCCGGAACATGAACACGGCTTGCTTGGCATTGCTCGGGTCAAAGGGCGTCGAGTACCGCTCGTAACGGTCATGGTTCAGTTCGGTCAACGCATCTGAGAGGTTCAAAAGGGCCTTGAGCCGGTCCTTCCCCAGACCCTTGACCGTGTCCACGAGCTCTTCGCTGTTGTCCAGCAGCTGGGGCACCGTGAAGTCGCCCAATGGCGGCTCGTTGTCGGTGTCCAGCTTCTTCGCGGGGGAGATCAAAGCCAGCACGTTACTTCTGTCCTGTTGGGGGCTATGGTTCGTCGGGTCGGGACAACGTGAGGGGCAGGGCGAGCGTCGGCAACTAGCTCGGGGCTACCGGGCCGCGTATCCTACCTAGGCGGTAACCACGCCGCGCACTCGGCAGTTTCCACCCCGACATGAGACGTGAGCGATGAGTAGAGCATCCAAGCTCCTGTGGGCGCTACTTCTGTTAGCCGCTCCCCTTCCGGCCCAGCAGTTCGGCGCCGCCGTGGCGATCAGCGACGGGCGGATCATGATCGCCGAGCCGACCAACCGGCGCGGCCCGTCGACGATCTATACCTACGAGCAGACCGGAGATGGCTGGGGGCAAGTCGCCACGATGTCGGCGCCTCCCCATGGACGTGATGGGGATTATTTTGGCCGCTTCTTTACCATGGATGACCGCTTGATGGTCGTGGGTGGCACGCTATTCGAGAACTCGACCGGCGCGGTTTGGGTGTATCGCAGGGACGGCGACAACTTGGAGTTCGAATCGATGCTCCGGCCTGAGGCCGTCGCGGAGGGCGAGGCGTTCGGCCGTTTCGGCCAGCTGTACGGAGACTTCCTGTTCGTGTCTTCGCTCGGGTTCGGAGGCGTCGGCGCGGTTTGGGTCTTCGAGCGTGACGGCTCAGGACCCTTCGTCGAGCGTGCGGTACTCCAACCTGAGAATCCCGCTGAGAGCGAGTTCTTCGGATGGGGGCTTTCCTACAACGGGGAAAGGCTGATCGTGGGCTCGTTCGCAGGTGAGGCGGGCACAGGCGCCGCGTACATCTTCTCCCAGGACGGTGCCGGAGAGTGGTTCCAGGAGACGCGCCTCGCGCTTCCAGCAGACGAGTCGCAGCCGGGGGATATCGGAATGCCGGGGGCTCCGGGAGCCGGTGCCATCGGTGTGGGGTGGTTTCAGGGCACGGCCCTTCTGGGTCTCCCCGGCCGAAATACCATGGAGGGCGCTGTCTACACCTACACGTATCGACCGCTCACGGACGCATGGGTTCGCGGAACCACGCTCAGCGCTTTCGACAGTCGGCCCGGCACCTTTTTCGGTCACGGCTTCCACGCTGTTGAGAACGATCTCTGGGTCTCCGCCCCGGGCACTGATTTTGAAGGTGCCATCTACAGGTTCTCCTTCGATCCCAACGCCGGCACCTTTGGGTCGGCCAGCAAGATCACGAACGCCCTCGATCCGGCCGACGGTGATGGGTTCGGAGCCGCCGTGGCTACAGAAGGCGATCTCGCGATCGTCGGGCAACCGGGGAACGACGGCGGCCTCGGATCGGCTGCGGTGATGCGAAACCGGGGTGGCAACTGGGTATCTGAGGCTACACTCCTCATCCCCTCGGAGCCTGGCCTTCCACCACTGGTTGGGGGCGAGATCGCCTGCAATGACAGCGGCGAGGCGGACCAGTTCAGCTGCTCGCGGGTCGACATTCTCTCCTTCCTTCCGGTCGACGCGATCGGGGGAGACCGCGGGACCCGGGTAAATGACGTTTGGGGCTGGACCGACCCGGAGACGGGGCGCGAGTACGCGCTCGTGGGCCGCACGGATGGTACGGCTTTCATCGACCTCTCGGACCCGATCAATCCGGTGTATCTCGGCAACATGCCGAGAACCCGGGGTTCACAAGCGACCACATGGCGCGACGTCAAAGTGTTCGACGGCCATGCCTTCGTGGTAGCCGACGGCGCCGGCTGGCACGGCATGCAGGTCTTCGACCTCACGCGGCTTCGCGATGTCAGCGGCGGGCCGGCCACTTTCGAGCCCGACGCCCTGTACGAGGGCTTCGCAAGCGCGCACAACGTCGCCATCAACGAAGACACCGGCATCGCATACGGCTTGGGAGCGAGCATGGGTGGCGAGACCTGCGGGGGCGGCCTCCACATGATCGACATCAATGATCCGCTGCGTCCCACATTCATAGGGTGCTTCCAGGACATGAACACAGGACGCGCAGGCACCGGATACACGCACGATGCGATGTGCATCATTTATCAAGGACCCGACGCGGAGCACGCGGGGAAAGAGATCTGTTTCGGCGCGAACGAGACCGCGCTCTCCATTGGGGACGTTTCCGACAAGGCGAACCCGGTGGCGCTCTCCAGTGCCTCACATCCAAACGTCGCCTATGCGCACCAGGGGTGGATCACTGAGGACCACCGATATTTCTACCTCGGTGACGAGCTGGACGAAGGCCAAGCGAGGAGGGGTCAGGCCCCCGCGATGGAGGGCTCGCGAACCCTGATTTGGGACGTGTCCGACCTCGATGACCCGATTCTGGTCAAGGAACACTTCGGGGAGACCCTCACGACGGACCACAATCTGTATATCAAGGGCGACCTGATGTACCAGTCGAATTACGTGAGCGGGCTCCGGATCCTGAACATCAGCGACCCGGTGAATCCGGTCGAGGTGGGATTCCTCGACACGGTCCCAAGTGATGAGTCGGTGTCCATGCGGGGATCCTGGTCGAACTACCCCTTCTTCGAGAGCGGAACGATCGTGGTCACGAGCACGGGGGAGGGCGTCTTCTTCGTTCGGTACCGCCCGAGGGAAGTCCTTTAGCCTCGAGACGCAGATCTCAGTACGGAAGAACGTAGAGCACGATTGCCAGAAATGGGATGAGCAAGAGCATCATCGTGATCGCATAGCCGAACATGTCCCGCGCGCGAAGTCCGGTGATGGCCAACAGCGGGATCGCCCAGAAGGGGTTGAGGAGGTTGGTGTGCGCGTCCCCGACCGAATACGCCGCGATCGTCTGGCCGTGAGGAATTCCCAACTCGGCGCCGGCCATCATCATCGGCCCACCGATGATCGCCCATTCGCCGCCACCGGACGGTACGAAGACGTTGAGCACGCCTCCGGTGAGCCACGCGGTCACCGCAAACGTGTCCGACGTGGCGATCGAGAGCAGCGATGCTGTCATGGAATCGACCAGTCCCGTCCCGGTCATGATTCCGATGATCCCGGCGTAGAACGGAAAGAGCAGGATGACGCCCGCGCTCCCCTGAACGGAATCGTAGAACTCCCGCAGGTACTTGGCCGGGCTGGCATAGAGCAGGAGGCCGATCATGAGGAACCCGAAGTTGAAATTGTTCAGATCGAGGGCGCCGAGGCCCTGCGTGAAGAACGCCCTGAGAAACACCACGACGCCGGTCAGCGCGAGGACGCCGGCGAGGACCCTGCTGTTGTCGATCCTGTCGGCTAGCGCCGGCTTCGCGTTGCCCAAGAGGGCCTCCTCCTCGACCGAAGCCGACTCTGGCTGAGCACTCCACTGCTGATCCCCGTCGAGGCTGAGATCATCATCGAGGCTGAGGTCCACGTAGTGCCCAATCCCGCGGCAGTTCTCCCGCGGCGGGCTCAATAGGTACAGCATGATCGAGCCGTAGATGACCGCCAACGCGGTCAGGGCCAGAGGGTAGGGATGAAACACCCACTCCGTAGAAGGGATCACTCGATCTACGAAACCCAACTGCATCAATGCGTTACCGTCAGTTGCCTGAAGTAGTCCCGCAGAGCTGGACAGCCCCCATCCCCAGGTAAGGGAGATCCCCATGTAGCCGGCCACAGCCAACAGCGGATAGTGGACCGCCATTCCGTTCTTTGCCGCGTGCTTCCCCATCTCACGAGCCAGAATCGCCCCGAAAATGAGGCTGAGACCCCAGGAGATCCATGCAGTCAGCATCGATCCGACACCCACCAGAACGACGGCTTGCCGGCCGTTCTTGGGAATTCGCGCGAGGCTGACGATCAGACCCTTCACCCACGGGTGGTACGCCACCACGTTCGCCGTCACGAGGATGATCACCATCTGCATGGCAAACTGCAGCAGGCCCCAGAAGCCGCCGTACCATGACACGGCGATCTCGGTCACTCCGGACCCTTCGGAGATGAACGCGGCGCCCGCGGCGACGTAGGTCAAGAGGATGGCGAACAGGAACGGACCAGGCATCCACCGCTCCACCTGATCGGCGATCGCCTCGCCAAGCCTTTGGACGGGAGTCAGATCTGGTTCACTGACCTGCTCGACAGTCGACATGCTGGGCTCCTTGGCCTGATAGCGTCATATTGCGCTTCAACTTGCACCGCAACGTCACGCGGGCTGACCCCGCGCGCCACCTAGTCATTAGGCTGTTCGACGACTAGAGGTCGTATTCGCCAGCCATGACTGCTGAATTTCGAAACCAGGTGGGAACCCGAACCCTGCTTTGCGCGTTGCTTCTAGGACGACCCGTTTCCGATTCGTCGGGTATCGGGTTGTCATGAAAAGTCCGTTGAATGATTGGGCGGCGGGCTGGTGATGATGTGGAGAACTGCAGCTTGAGTCCGTCGTCTGATCAGCGTGATACCAGGACTTTTCTCCTAGTGGAGGAATTTTATGAGGTTGAGGATACGCAAGCCCAGATGAGTTCGTTCCAACCGCGTCGCCTGATGACTGCGAGCCTGTTGTCGGCATTCACACTGCTCAGGTGTACCGGACAGAATCCGACAGGCAACGCGGACTCGACCTCCGATACCTCTTCCGGGACATCGACCTGAGACCTCGATCCGTCTTACTTGTCCCTGACGGCCGCCGCGAAGGATGCTATCGCCGCCCTCAGTAACCCCTCTATTAGGTTGCCGCTGATCATCCGACCGATCTCTCGTTCTTAAGCGACTCGGACCACGTCGTCGGGTTCACCGTAGACGAGCAGGCCTACGCGGTCCCGGTCAACATCCTCCGGTATCATGAAATCGCGAACGCGACTTTCGAAACCACGAACGGCACCCTCGACCTTGCGATCACGCACTGCCCTCTGACGAGGACGTCGATGGTCTTCGATCGAGAACCTGCCGGGGGAGCCGAGTTCGGCGTGTCGGGGATCTTGTACCAGATCGGAAAAACGCTCCCGTTCGGGATCATAGGCATGGAGGACGTGGTTCTCGTGACCACGGTCTCGGTCCACTGGTTCAATGTGCCGCTGCGGGGCAGCCTCATCCTCCACTTGATGGCCAGCCTCCTATATGTGATGGCGGGCCTGGGCATGGATCTCATTTCCACGGTTTCCAAGACACAGCAGGAGGCCTTCATGGGGACGTTCCTCGTGTTCATGCCCGCCCTTCTCCTGTCCGGGTTCATGTTCCCCGTTTCGAGCATGCCACGGATCTTCGAGGATATCACGATCTTGAACCCGATCCGGCACTACATCGAGATCGTGCGGGCCATCTTCCTCAAGTGGACCGGTCTCGATGTTCTCTGGCCTCAGTTCGTCGCGCTCCTTCTCCTGGGCCTCGCCGTGCTGACCTTGGCGACTCTTCGGTTCAGGCGAGAGCTCGCTTAGGCCTACATCCCCACTGAGCTGCTTGCTGCCCCACGCGCTTTGGGCCCATCTTGCCCGCCATGTCAGAATCGCTGAAATGGGAGACACCCTGCGCGGTAACCAGAACACCCTGCAAACGATGAAAATCGCCGTAACTGGGGCCAACAGCAGTGTGGGCCAAAGCCTGCTGGCTCATGTTGCTGAGAATACGGATCTCAGCGATATCAAGGTCATCGCCGCGGTGCGATCAGAACGTGCCGCCGCTTCCCTTCCCGACTCACCCCGAATAGCCCCTCGCGTCATTTCCTATGACGATGTCGGCGAGCTGGCCAAGACTATAGAAGGTGTGTCTTGTATCGTGCACCTCGCGGGCATTTTGATCGAGAGCAGGGCATCGAGTTATGCGAATGCCAACGTTGCGGCCACG
>CAUZVZ010000035.1:0-20897 GCA_963583605.1 Gemmatimonadales bacterium UBA6960 | reverse complement strand
GAGCCCCGCGCCACGTTTTACGTCTTTTCGGACGTGTCCAGCGTGTGCAATCGGCTGGGCATCACCAGCCACGGTCTGGCCGTTTATCTACTGGAGGGAGCAGACGACCAGTTCGGCGTAGCGTGCCTGGGCGGGGAATGCTTCGGCGACGCGGGGGCCGGCTTCCTGCGGTTCAGCTGTGCGGCGTCCGATGAGCGGCTCCAGCAGGCGTTGGCCTTCATTCCGACGGCGCTGAGCCGGGAGAACCGAGTGCAAGGGTTTCTCGAGCTACATCCCGAGTTTCGTCTCGATGCTCCCTATGCGGTGGAGGGCGAACAGGGCGGTTGAGCTAGCCACGATTTTTGCTTCCGTCTTCTCGGTCAGTGGGCATACCTTTGAAGTAGCCCCCCCCTGCAAACTGCTGAGCCATGCGCCCGACCAAGTCGAATGACATCTTTCGTGTCCGGGCAGTTCTGACGCTTCTCGAGGCGGGTCTCCACACGATTCCGGTCTATGGCCCCGGGCATCCCACCTACGAGCAGGGGATGGAGAAGGTCGGGATGGGGTTCGCGGGGCTCTGGGAACGGCTGACCGGGTTGCAGCTCAGGAGCAAGAAGAAGGTCGGCGTCTGGCGTATGAATCGGTTTCCCTCCTGGAGTGCTGACTCGTCATGAGGTGCTGACGTGGTCCTTGCCGGGCATTGCACCATGCCGAGAGATCAGGCCGGTGGCAAGCGCCGTGGGGATCTTTCCCACAGTGGCTCGGGAGCCTCTCTCGCCCGCCTCTGATTCCCGGACGACTTCGTTTAGATTCTTCCCCCATGATCTCCATCTCGACCCTCGCCAAGTCCTACGGCGACCGTACGCTCTTCTCCGGCGCGTCCTTCCAGCTCAACGCGGGAGAGAGCTACGGACTCGTGGGTGCCAACGGCTCCGGTAAGACGACCTTCCTCGACATCGTGAGCGGTGAGCTGGAGGCCAGTGAGGGTGTCGTGACCATCCCCAAGCGGCTTCGACTGGGTGTCCTGCGCCAGGATCAGTTCTTATACGAGGATGAGGAGATCCTCGAGGTCGCGATGATGGGCAACGCCGAGCTCTGGGAAGCCATGGTGGAAAAGGAGAGCCTCCTGGCCAAAGCGGAGGAGTACTTCGACGCGGACCGCTTCTCAGAGCTGGAGGAGACCGTGCAGCGCTGCGATGGCTACACGGCGGAGCCCCAGGCAACGAAGATCCTGGAGGGGCTCGGCCTTCCGGGCCACCTTCACCGCGATCCGCTGTCCACGCTCTCTGGTGGGTTCAAACTCCGAGTGTTGCTCGCTCAGGTCCTGGCCGGCGCTCCCGATGTGCTGCTCCTCGACGAGCCGACGAACCACCTCGACATCCTCGCGATCCGGTGGCTGGAGATGTTCCTACGCGACTTCGCCGGGCCCGTGGTCGTGATCTCCCACGATCACCGTTTTCTCGACAACGTCTGTACGCACATCCTCGACGTCGACTACGAGTCCGTTCTCCTCTATCACGGCGACTACACGACGTTTCTCCAATCGAAGCAGGCTGAGCGCGAGCGCCGAGAGAAGGGAATCGCCGCGAGGGAACGCGAGATCGCGCATCACCAGAAGTTCGTGGATCGCTTTCGCGCCAAGGCGAGCAAGGCACGCCAGGCGCAGAGCAAGGTGCGCATGATCGAAAAGAAAGCGGAGGGGTTGAGTGAGCTCGCTCCCAGCTCGCGACGCTATCCGACTTTCCGCTTCGAGCAGGTTCGAGACAGCGGACGCGACGTCCTCAAGATCAAAGGCGTCAAGAAAGCTTTCGGCGACAACCACGTCCTCCATGGTGTGGACCTCCTGGTGCAGCGTGGCGAGCGAGTGGCCATCATGGGCCCCAACGGCATCGGCAAGTCCACCCTGCTCAAGATCGCCATGGGCGAGTTCGATGCAGACGAGGGTGAGGTTGAGTGGGGATACGAGACCCACCCGGGGTATTTCGCACAGGATCATCGGGAGCAGTTCGATCCTCCCCACAATACTGCGGAGGGCTGGGTCTGGGATTCTTGTCCGGAGAGGGATGTCGGCTACGTGCGAGCGCGCATGGCGCTCATGCTTTTTTCCGGGGACGACTCCAAGAAGCGGTTGACCGCGCTTTCAGGCGGTGAAGCGGCACGGCTGGTGTTCACTCGATTGTCGATCGCACGGCCGAACGTGTTGGTCTTGGACGAGCCCACCAACCACTTGGACCTCGAGTCGATCGAGGCGCTTGTCGAGGGCCTCAAGGCGTTTCCGGGAACCCTCATCCTTGTGTCGCACGACCGCTGGTTCGTCAGCCATCTGGCGACTCGCATCGTGGAAATCAGGCCGGACGAGGTCCGCGACTATCATGGGACCTACGAGGACTATGTGCATTTCTGCGGGGACGATCACCTCGACGCCGACCGCGTGATCCTCAAGGGCAAGACTGAGAAGCAGAAGAAGAAAGGGGAGGGGAGAGGCAGGGGGAAAGACAGGGGGAGCACCCGAAAAACGCAGCTCTTGAAGCGCCAGGAAGAGCTGACGGTTTCTATAGAAAAGGCAGAAGCTCGAGTGGCCGAGATCGATGAGGTGTTCTGTGAACCGAAGTATTACGAACGAACCCCGCCGGACGAGGTGAAGGCTTTGGAGACTGAGCGCAGCTCGCTTCAAAGCGAGGTCGCGGACCTGATGGCGGAGTGGGAGGGTGCGGAGGAGGAGATCGGATAGCTGAAGGTCGCTTCGGGCGTCCCCGCTCGTCCCCGCTCCCCGCTACCCCCCGGGCCCTTCGGCCCGCGTCCTGGTGATCGTATCGAGTCGGGGATACTGCTGGTCCAGGAACCTGTTGCCGAGGATCATGATCGAGTCCTGGTACATGACCGGCGTCTCGCCGTGGCCGGCGTAGAGGGCATCAACGGTCGCCATTCCGCTCACCACCCTCCCGACCGGCGGGAAGCCCCCGGCGCAACACGTATCGTAGAGGGGGTTGTCCCGCCGATTGACGAACAACTGGGTGCTGCGCGTGCCGGGCCCAGCCTTGGCGAACGAGACCGTCCCCCTGGCGTTGTTCACGACGAGCAGATCGTCGGGAATCGTCAGGTCCGCCCACACGGAGTCGAGTGCCGGCTGCCCGGTCAGCCCGAACTGGACCAACGCCGGGTTTACGCGAAAGAACCGGCTTCCCGCGTAGAAGTTGTAGCGGGTGAGGTGGTAGACCCGGTCGACCCCCTGAGTGGACCACTCACGGTAGAACTCTACCTCGAAGTCCCCCGCGCTCGTCTCGAACGTGGCCGTGAACGAGTCCGGCGCCTGGACAGCGAGTCCCGCCGCCGAGGGCTCCCAGATCGCCTCACGTGCGATCGCCGTGAATTCCTCCGGCGACAGGCCCGCCGGGCGGCCCGCTCCATCGGAACTCATCGAGTCGGGCAGTCCGTTGCCACCAACGCACGCCAGTGTCATGGTCGCCAGAAGAGAAAAGAGAGAGCGTCGCATCCGGCTCAACCCGCGATCGGGCTCAGACGCCCGGTTTTATCCGGTATCCGTCACCGACCTCTTCGCGGAACTCAGTATGGCAGGACTGGCACACGGCACGTAGATCGGTCATCGCTTGATTCACCCGGGGCCCACTCATGGCTCCGCTTGCTTGACCCAAGGCGTAGGTTACCGCGAGAGCCTGGGCACTGAAGTCCACCGCGGGTTGTACCTGCCGTGCGGTCCAAAACGCTTGAACCCGCTCGAAGAGCGCAGTCATCCGGTCGGAAACAGCACCTAGGTCCTCCCAGTATGTCGCGTCGATGTTCATTGCCGCGTCTTGCATGCTGAGGCGGAGGTCGTTCATCACCGCGGCGTACTGCTCCTCAGTAACGATCTCCTGCGGAGCTCCAATCGGCGGCTGAAACGCCCCGAGCACGGGAATGAATGCGATAGTGACGGCAGCAAGAAGAATCCCACGAACTCGCATGTTGATGCCCCTCTGATGATCAGTGAAACGGGCCCTTTTCGCGACGAAAGCTGATCGCCTTCACCGTCGCGCGGCACCGCGAATGGGCTGAAACTTACCCTCCTGAGTCGCCGGAGAGTAGGCTGTGCTCTGATGTCGGCTCCCTCGGTCGCCTCTTCGATGAACTGCTCTGTCCGCAGTTGATCCAGGCCCGCAAGAACGTCAGGCTCTGCTTGGTCGGTCACGGCGGTGAGGAGCCCGTGGTCTACGCGGGTGTCTGCCACCGCTCCGAGTTGTACGGTGAGGGCGGGGACTTCGAGGTCGAGCATTTCGGGAGCACCGCCGTCCTGGGACTCGTGGCGAGGCCGTTGCTCGATTTATGCGTCGTCGTTCCCGAAGCGTCCGCTTTGCCCCCCCCCTCATCGGTGGGCTCGACCGGTTGGGCTACATCTACGAACGGGATCAAGGCGTGCCGGGGCTGGAGACCTTCCGGCGAAAGGGGCCGGATGTGCCGTTTCTCGCGCACAAAAGAGACTTCTCGCCGCATCATCTGTACGTTGCCGTCCTGGGTTCTGCGGACATCGAGCAACACTTGGCGTTCCGCGACCAACTCAAGCACGACTCCACTGACAGGGCCGCCTACGCGAAGCTCAAGATCGATCTCGCGCCGCACGCCGATGCCGCGGGATACTTGCAGGCGAAGACCGAGTTCATCAAGGCCGTGTTGTACCGGATAGGCTGGTAGACTCCGGGGCGGGCGAGTAGGCCGCTACGTGCAAACCGTCAGATGATCCCGATGAGTTCGATCTCGAAGATCAACGCAGCGTTGGGTCCGATGTCACTTCCGGTTCCTTGCGGCCCGTACGCCATTTGCGCCGGAATAACGAGACGGTATTGACTCCCCACCGTCATCAGCTGAAGGCCCTCGCTGAAGCCTGGAATGACGCCGGTCACGCCGAACGTGGCGGGCTGCCCTCGCGAATAGGAACTGTCGAATTCCGTCCCGTCGATGAGGGTCCCTCGGTAGTGGATCGTGACCTGATTGGCGGGTAAGGGCTGAGCGCCGCCTGGCTCACCCTCCCGAAGGACCTCGTACTGGAGCCCGCTGGCGGTAACCATCACACCGTCTTTTTCGGCGTTCGATGCGAGGTAAGCCTCGCCCTCCACCCTGTTGCTTTCGGTCATGGACTCGAACTCCGCATTTTGTTCCTCTCGGATCAATGTACCCACGCGCTCCGTGACTTCGGCGATCTGATCGAGGGGAACCGCCGGTTCACTCCCGTCAAGGAGGTCGACGATGCCCTGAAGGAGCGCGTCCCGATCGAGATGACTCACCGTGGGCTCGAGGGACCGGCCGATGTCCAGTCCGAAGCCATAGCTCGCGATTTGGTCATCGGTCTCGAGGGTGGCCGTGCCGCCTGCCTGGCAGGCGGTCAGGGTCGTCACGGCGAAGATCTCCGTCCACTTGCCGCAAAGTCGCATGTGTCATCCTTATGGGGGTCTAGATACGGAACGCCAAATCTACCGTGGGAGAGGGGTATGGTCCAGCCAAGGACATTAGTATCGCGTCCCAGAATTGTCTCCCTATGCGGAGCCCCCCGATCGCTTCTTCACCAATCCCGTCCCACCGGTGGCATCGGCAACCGCCGCAGCGAAGGTTTCGAAGCCGACGGTCGGCACCCAGCACCGGACCTGAACCCGTTCACCATATGCTTCCGCATCGACAACGACCTCCATCTCGGCCATGACGCGCTGGATTTCGGAAACGTTTTCGTACCCGATCACGATCGTGACAGCGATCCTGCCGATCTTGGGCTCGGTGGGAAGCGAGTCCAGTGCCAACTTCACTCCCGACGAATACGCACGGCTCAGCCCCCCCGTACCCAGCTTCACGCCCCCGTAGTATCGCGCGCACACGGCCACGATCTCACCGACTCCACTATGGAGAAGCGCGTTGAGCATGGGTTTACCGGCCGTATTGTGCGGTTCGCCATCGTCGCTGAGTCCGACTTGAGACGTCGATCCCGGCGGGCCAGCTGCGAATGCCCAGCAGTGATGGGTGGCGTCGGGGAACTCCTCTTTGATCTGCTTCACGAATTCATGGGCCGGCGTCGACCCCGAAGCGTGCGACAGGGTGGTGATGAATCGGCTGCGTTGGATGGTCTCTTGCACTCGGTGGACGCCCGCGGGAATCGGGTATCGCGACTCACTCACCTGATGCGGCTACTCCACCTGGCCCATGAGTTTCTTCACGCCTGGGCTGAGGAGCAACGCGACGATGCTTGCCGCGGCGAGGAGCATGGCGACCATCCGGAAGAGTGCGAAGGGAGAGAGGGCTTCCAGGCTGCCCGCGACAAGTCCCGCCACCAGCGTCCCGAGGGCGGTGGCCGCGAACCAGACGCCCATCATCTGTCCCACGCGGCCCTCGGGGGCCAGCTTCGTGATGGACGACAGGCCTACGGGGGACAACGAGAGCTCGCCCATCGTGTGAAGGAAATACATCACGATCAGCCAGGATGGAGAGACCCGCGTCGTCGCGGTGGCGTTCGCCGCCCCCCATGCGATGACGAAGAATCCTGCCGCCAGGCCGATGAGACCGAATGCGAACTTGAGCGGGATCGACGGATTCACGTTCCGAGAGGAAAGCCATACCCAAAGGGACGCGAAAACCGGGGCGAAAATGATGATGAAGCCCGCGTTGACCGACTGGAGGAAGCCTGCCGGCATGAGCCAGCCGAAGATGTTTCGTTCGGTGAGATCCTGCGCGAACAAGTTCAGCGACGAGCCGGCTTGCTCGAAGCCCGACCAGAAGATCGCCGCGAAAATGAAGAGCCACAGGATGACGATCAAGCGCTTCTTCTCGTCGCGCGTATGGCCGCCCAGCGTGAGGATGTACGCGAAGTAGAGTCCGACGATGATCAGGATGCTGCTGCCGAGCGCCGTGGCGATCTGCGTCAGCGTCAGTGGTATGATCCCTCTAGCCACCAGCAACCCGAAGAGTGCGAGGGCGGCGGCGATCCCCAAGAACCCACTGAAGAACCCCCGTGCCTTGGCCGCCAATTCGGCCTGGCTGTCGTCGGTCTTGAGGTGTCCTGCGTCGCCCAGGAGACCGGCACCCATCTTGTACTGGATGAGCCCCAGGACCATGCCGACCCCGGCGGCGGAGAATCCCCAATGCCAGTTGTAGTTCTCTCCCAGAAACGAACACAGGAGGGGGCCGACGAGCGCGCCGAGGTTGATTCCCATGTAGAAAACTGAGAATCCGGCGTCGCGAGCGGCTCCGCCCTCGGGGTAGAGATCCCCGACGACCGTGCTGACGTTGGGCTTCAGGAGGCCAGTTCCCAGAACGATGAGCACCAGGCCGGCGTAGAAGGTCATCGTCGTCGGAACGGCCATGCTGAAGTGGCCCGCCGCGATGAACCATCCGCCGACGTATACGGCCTTTCGTTGCCCCCACAGGTTGTCGGCCACCCACCCGCCGGGCAGGGACATCAAGTAGACGAGGCCCGTGTATAACCCGTAGACGGCGGCCGCCGTACCCACATCGAGTCCGAGGCCGGGATTCTCCCCGGTCGTGGCCGCCGTCATGAAGAGGATGAGGAGCGCCCGCATTCCGTAGTACGAGAAGCGCTCCCACATCTCCGTGAAGAACAGGGTGGCCAGCCCTCTAGGCTGCCCGAAGAACGTTTTTCCGCCGGGCTGTTGAGCCAGAGGTTCTGCGTACTCGGAAGTCGTGCTCAAGACTACATCCAGTGTCTTTGGGCCGGTAAGGAATGCTCTCTATCTCGGGGCTCCCTCCTTCGCTGGCAAGGGCGCTGGCATGGGTGCTGGCAAAGGTGGACCTCAGCGCCGACATTATTCTTTGACACATACCGTGGTTGTTCCTTACTCTTAGCCATTCTCCGAAGTTGAAATTCCGTGCTGCCGGCCGCCTCAGGGGTCGGTTATCCGCGCATGCGAAGGAGCCGTGCACGATGAAGATCGCAACGAAGATTCCAGCGAAGATCGAATGGGGACCGGCCAACCGAGTCGCGTTGGCCGGCTTGGCGTTCGTCGCCTTTCTGGTGCCGGGCAGCGTTGGCGCCCAGGAGTCGTTCCAGGACGAAGTGACCTTCACGCGCGACATCGCGCCCATCCTCCAGCGGAGTTGCCAGAATTGCCACCGGGACGGCGGGGTCGCACCTATGTCTTTGGTCACATACCAGCAGGTGCGCCGCTTCTCAAGCAGAATCGTGTATCGGACGGGCCTCCGCGACGTGGCTGGTGCGATGCCGCCTTGGTATGTGGAGAAGAACATCGGAATCCAGCACTTCAAGAACGATCCCTCCCTGAACGATCTGGAGGTAGCTCAGATTGCGGCGTGGGTGGAGAACGGGATGCCGGAGGGCAACCCCGCCGACATGCCTCCGCCGAGGGTTTTTCCCAACGACGATGTCTGGGTTGCCGGTGAGCCGGACATCATCGTCAAGACCAACGAAATCGTTGTTAAGGGGGGGGCGCCCGACTGGTGGGGCGAGATTGAGAACGTGCCCATCGGGCTTACTGAGGATCGGTATGTGTCCTCAGTGGAGATCAAGGAGGTCAACGACGTCGACAATCGCAGCGGGGAAGACGCCCGGCAAACGGTTGGCGGACGGTACGTCTTCCATCACATGATCTGGAGCACCCGGGTAGTCGACGACGGCGAGGACACCGGACAGTTCGCGGACAGAGACGAGACCGACGTGGGCTGGCCTGTCCATGAAGTCGGCCGCAATCCGGACATGTTCGCGCCGGAGGCGGGCCGGCTCCTGAGGGCGGGCTCGAGCGTCGTGTCCAACTCGGTTCACCTGCACTCGAATGGCGTGGACACACGCTCCCACCTCGAGATCGGGTTCCGGTTCCACCCCAAGGGCTACGAGCCGGAGTTCCAGCGGACTGGTTTGGGGCTGGGGAACGGCGTCGACATCGACATCAGAGGGAACGAGAAGGATCAGGAGCTCCACGCTTACCGTGTGCTGAGTGAGCATACGAAGCTCGTCACGTTCGAGCCCCATCTGCACGCGCCCGGCGCCCGCATGTGCTTGGAAGCCATCTGGGGATACAACGTCGAAACGCTCTCATGTGTGGGCTACGACCACAACTGGGTGCGGGGCTACGCGTTTGAAGACGACGCTGCGCCGCTTCTGCCGAAGGGCACCGTTCTTCACATCATCGGATACATGGACAACACGGAGGCCAATATCAACGTGCCGGATCCCAGAAATTGGCAGGGATCGGGCAATCGCTCCGTCACCAACATGTTCATCGACCTCGGAATGCGCGTCTCGATGACCGACGAACAGTTCGTCGCAGAGATGGCTGAACGAAGGGAGCTCCTCAATCTGACCGCGAACGATCACGTGATCGGTTGTCCTCTATGCACCGTCCTGCCGGAGGAGGCTGAGGAGGAGGACAGCAGGTGAGACGAGTTCTTTTCACGGCCTTGGCGGTGCTGCTGAGCCACCCAAGCCTGGATGCGCAGCTGAGTTATTCTCGGGGCCAGAACGTATCCCCCGGGTACGAAGGGTGGGAGGAAAACGAGGACGGATCTTTCAGCTTCCTGTTCGGCTACATGAACCGGAACTGGCTCGAGGAGATCGACGTGCCGGTGGGACCGGACAACATGATCTCCCCCGGCCCCGCGGATCAGGGCCAGCCGACCCATTTTCTGCCGCGCCGCAACCGGTTCATTTTCAAGGCGCGGGTCCCATCCGACTTCGGCGATCAAGAGATGGTGTGGACGCTCACAACCCAGGGAGTCACGGAGTACGCGTATGCGTCGCTCCGTACGGATTACAAGGTTGACCCCATGGTGATCGCGTCTGAGACAGGCGCGCTCGGCGCGGGAACGAGCAGCCCGGAGACGCGGTCGAACCGGGCGCCCGCAGTCCGGATCATCGGGGACCGAGAGTTGACTGCGCGGGTTGGCCAACCGCTCACGTTGGTGGCGGAGGTCACTGACGACGGCCTTCCTCGGCGCCGACGTGATCGGTCCGCCGCCGCTGCCGCGCCAGCGGCGGCGGATTCTGCTGCTGCTGGTGATTCGCCAGTTTCCGATGATGCCGCCGCCCCGAGCGACGAGGCGGACAAAGGCCCCAGGCTATCTGCGCGGGCGCTGCGACCCCCGTCACGGGTCACCGTGGGCAAGATCGTGGGGCTGCACCTGTCCTGGTTCGTATATCGAGGCCCTGAATTCGTTCATCCTGGCCCTGAATCGGTGGTGTTCGATCCGATTCAGGTGAAGGTATGGGAGGATACGCGGGCCGCCGCGAACTCTCCTTGGGGACCTCTCTGGGTTCCGCCTGAATTGCCGGAAGACGGGCGCTGGGAGGTGCAGGTCACTTTCGACGAACCGGGCACCTATGTGCTACGTGCTCGCGCGGACGACGGAGCTGCGTACACGGATGAAGACGTGACCGTCAACGTGACCACCCTCTTGCCCTGACGAGCTACCCAGACCCGGTGATCAGGCGTTTCCTCGTAAAGGGAGCCTCACGGATGCAGAAGGTCGTACGCCGTATCGCCCGGGGTGGCGTGTGTCTCGCCCTGATCGCGTCGGTCGGCTCCTGCGGTGGAGCGAGTCCTGACGAAGACAGGACCTCCGCCGCCGATGGCGCCGACATTGAAATCACGCCCTTTGTCGGAGCTGGCGTGTAGCTCGAGTTCGACGAAACCGTAATCCACGTCGATCCGTGGAGTAGGGTCGATTACGGCAACGCGAAGCCCGCCGACCTCATACTCATCACCGACACGCCCGGGGACCACCTCGACCCCGACTTGATCGCGCAGCTTCGCAAGCCCGGAGCGCCCGTAGTGCTTCCCTCCACTCCGGAAGCGGCGAGGGACGAGGGGGCACGCGAGCGGCTTCTGAGAGTCCCCGACGGCATCGTCATGAACAACGGCGACAGAATGACGTTGGCGGGCGTGTTTGTGGAAGCCCTTCCGATGTACGACATCATCCCAGGGGATCTGTTCCACTCGAAAGGCGATGGCAACGGTTACATCATCACAGGCGGTGGCAAGCGCATCTATTTGTCGGGGGTCACCGAATGCTTTCCAGAGATACAGACCCTCCAGGACATCGACATCGCGTTCATTCCGATGAACCTGCCCAACGGCAGGATGGTGCCGCTCGCGGCGACGGAATGCGTGAAGCTCATCAGACCCGCAGTGGTTTATCCGTATCACTACTGAGAGATGCCGATCGATGAATTCGGCGAGGCTCTTCGCGGTGAGACGGATATCGAAGTGCGCGTGCGGGACTGGTATCCGCCCGACGCATAGGCGGGCGAGCCGTTCGACGTCCAGCGAGGTCCGTAGCCGAGCCTTTCCGATTGCCCTTCTAGGGTAGGGCGACCGTTACGAACCTCCGGAGAATCGCCTCGGTTTCCGGCGTCTCAGGTGTGGCGGTCGAAAAATCTTCCAGCGTGGCGTGCCCGGTAAGGGGCAGATAGACCGGATATTGGGCGATTCGCGCGATGATGCCCTCGCGGTCCAGTTCCGGATGAAACTGTGTGCAGTAGATGGGCTTGCCGGGGAAGCAGAACGCTTCGTTCTCCACGGTATCGCTCGACGCCAGAAGCGTAGCTCCCTCGGGGAGCCGCGTGACGATATCCTCGTGGCCGATCTGTACCTGGAATCGGTCGCCGAGAGCGCCGAACACGGGGTCCTCCTTACCCTCAGGCGTAAGCTTCAGCCAAAGTGTCCCGACTTCCGCCTGACTGCGGTCCGTGACCACCTCCCCGCCCAGGGCTCTGGCCATGGCTTGGAAGCCCCAGCAAGAAGCGAACGTTGGCTTGGATGTGTCGTGTAGCTGACGCATGGTTTCCAGCGCCGCGGGCAGCCACGGGCCACCTCGGGCGACGGAGTAGTCGCCGCTTCCACCCAGGAGGACCACGTCGGCTTCGCCGAGTTCGCTCGGGGAGGGCACTCCGCCCAAGAGATCGAAGATGCGAATCCGATCCGGATCGCAGCGAAACGAACGGGAAAAGCACTGGATTTCGTGCTCCCGCATCGGGTCGTCGGGATTGCGGACCTGAAGGAGCAGGAAGTCGGGCTGGCGTGCCGTGCTCAGTGGCCCTGCACCACCTGGTTCCGCAGAATGCCGACGCCCTCGATTTCGACCTCGTAGACGTCACCCGGCTCCATCGCGCTGGTGGCGCCCATAGTGCCAGACCAGATCAGATCGCCGGGCTCGAGCGTGAAATATTGCGATATGTAGCTGACCATATGGTGCATGTTGAAAATGAGGTCGGAGCTGTTCTCCTCCTGACGAGCCTCACCATTGAGGCGTCCCTCGATCTGGAGGTTGGTGTAGTCCAACCCCGCCACCAAGACGGGGCCCACGGCGTTGAACGTCCGGCTGCCTTTCGCCCGGATCCATTGGATGTCACCGGCTTGCCAAGCGCGTTCGCTGACGTCGTTTCCGGCGGCTACGCCGAAAATATATGCCGGCGCCTCTTCCGGACTCACGTTCATCGCACGCCTGCCGATCACGACCACCATCTCTGCTTCGTAATGGAGATTCTGAGATCCCGCAGGGCGCACGATATTTTCGCCGGGGCCGATGATCGAGCTCGCGGGCACCGTGAAGAGACCTGGATACTCCGCCGGATCGCCGGCGATATGGCTGCGGAAGTTGAAAGCCGTCATGAAGACCAGGGTCGGATCGACCGGGGCCTTCATCGTCACGGCGGATTCCGTAGTCGTTCGGCCCGTACGCATGCCGCCGAGGTAGGGAGCGTCGCTTAGTTGGCGAATCGTGGTGCCGTCCAACTCACCCCACGAGATGTCTCCAGCCTGCTCGTATCGCACGTAACGGGTCTGGGCGTCGGCTGCATCGACAACTACTGTCGCGGCAATGGCGCCGAGAATTACCAATGTCGAAAAACCCTTCATGGAAAAAATCTCCCGTGGGGACCTCACGGATCGTCCCGCCCGCGTATGCAGGAGACTTTCGGGGAGGGCGAAACTTCGAACGCTACCGTAGGTCGCGGGCTCGGGGCCGTCAAGGTGAAGAGGGTCTCTTAAGCACGGCTCAACGGACCGCCGGCCCACCCTCGCGATCGTCCGGCACGAATCGGTCCCGGGCGGGCATGACCACTGCCGGTAGGGTCTGGGCATTCATGACCGCGTCCTCCGGGATGATTTCATTGAGGAAGAGGATATACGCCGCTACGGCGTAGACCTCGTTGGCCGTGAGCGACCCCGGGGACGTTATCGGCATGGTGCGGTTCACGTAGTCGAATATGGTCGTGGCGTACGGCCAGTAATTTCCGACGGTCTTGAGAAGCCCTCGGGTTTCACCGAACGGAAACCCCTCACGTGGCTCGCGGCCCACGAGTTGAGCCATCGGACCCTCTTGCCCGGTGACGCCATGGCATACCGCGCACTTACCGTCGTAGACGAACTTGCCCTCAGCGACTGAGCCGCTCCCCGGAGGAGCGTCGGCTCCATCCGGTCCGAAGTCGATGTTCAGCGCGGCGATCTCGGCCGGGGTGGCGTCCCGGCCGATGGCGAAAGAGCCCGGCCACTCCGCGGCACTCGACACCACGGTGCCTGTTTCCAGGTCTGGGGCATTCGGAGCGTTCGGGGTATCCGGAGCGCATCCGTGCACCGCCAGGGTCCCTGCCGCAAAGAAACCAGACAAGGCCGCACGCACGCACCACCGCGTCACTGCGCCTCTCCCTGGGCGAAGAACACACGCCCGTCCGCTTCGACCTTCCATGGCCGGATCGTGTTGTAGTGGTAGGAGGTGCCTTCGCCACGAGCCGCGATCTGGGTCTCCAGATCCGGCTGCACGTAGCCGGTCTCGTCGATCGCGCGGCTCATGAGCAGAGCTTCTCCGCCGTCCCAGTTCCAGATGTGCCGGAAGCGTGTCGCACACTTCGAGAGCACCGGATCCTGAAGTTGAGCGGGCACCCACGTGCGCCCCCCGTCCGTGCTCACTTCCACACGTGTGATGCGGCCCCGGCCGCTCCACGCGAGTCCACTGATTTCCCACCAACCCCGCTCCGGAAGCACAAAGGGAAAGGCGGGGAAGGTGATGGTCGACTTCGCATCCATGACCAGGCTGAACTGCCGGACTGTCCCGTCGGCGAGTGGGTCCGTGTACTTTGAAGTTTCGTCGCGCGTCATCGAGGGCCGGTCGGACGCTTCGAGGCGGCGGATCCATTTCACTTGGGCGTTGCCCTCCCACCCAGGGAGCAGCAGCCGCGCGGGATAGCCCTGCTCCGGACGGATCGCTTCGCCGTTCTGCCCGTACGCGATCATGGCGTCGTCGAGAGCCTTTTCCACCGGAATGCTTCGGGACATCACCGCCGCATCCCCACCCTCAGCCAGCAACCAACTCGCCTCCGGGTTGATCCCCACTTCACGCAAGAGCGTGGCCAGTGCCACACCGGTCCATTCGCTCGTGCTGAACAGGCCATCGATCTGGCTCGGCGCGCGCTCCCGAGGCGCATTCCGGTTATAGGCGGCGCCGCCGTTCCCGGAGCACTCCACGAAACAGATCCGCGACTCAGCGGGGAACCGCTTCAAGTCGTCGAGCGTGAATGTCATCGACCGATCCACCATCCCGTGGATCAGGAGTTCGTACCGATCCGGGTCGATGGCAGGAACGCCGGCGTGGTGCCGCTCAAAGTGGAGATCCGCAGGTGTGATGATGCCCCGAAGCTGCTCGATCGGGGTCCTGGAGGCACCTGTGGCCGCGGGGCTGCCCATGCCGCGGCGCGGCTGCTCCACCGGCGCCCGTTGGCCGAGCACGCTGGTGGGCCCCCCGAGCATCTTCGTGGGATCCGCCTGTGCGGCCTGCAAGCCGGCGGCTTCCTCTGCCACCACGAGCGCATCGGCTTGCGTCTTCAGGAGGCCCCCGGCGATCAGCCCCCCCGTGGCTCCCAACATCGTGCGTCTCGAGATGTTTCCCATCGGTCGTTCCTCGATTTCGGTAGGCCGCTCGTGAGGAGACACAACCTCTGTCCATACCCGTGCCGTCCGCAAGCCGTCTGGTCGGGGACAAGGTGTTTGACACCCTGCTGGGCTTAGTCTAAGGTTGATGCATGCTGCGGATGAGAAGGCACCTGAGTGATCGTTTCAATGCCGGTTTAGCGGTTTGGATAGTGGCGTTGAGCGCGATCATCCCGTCGCTGGACCGAGAACTGCTGGGGTCAGAAACCTCGATCGCGTCGGGGCGACACGAGGCGTGCGCGCATCCCCACCACGACCACAGTATCTGCATCCAATTCGGCAAGCGGGGCTGGTCCACCGACGCATCGATTCCGCTGCAGGTGCTTCCGCCTGCGCCGGGCGAGGCCCTCTCGATCATTCACCATCTCCCCGTCGAATTCCACCGCATCGTCCGCACCCAATCCCGAGCTCCACCACCCACCACCTGAGAGCCCTCCGCGTATCTAAGAGGGCCGATTTCGCAGTCGAGCGCTGACTCAGGCGATAGCCCTCGCGCTTGAGTGCCTTCCCGCTCGTGTTCTCCGGTTGAAGACGCCGGGGGACGCGGATTCTCAGGAGTACCATGCGAAGAAATCTTTCCGGAAGCTTCAGCGCTTTCGCTTTGGTGTGGGCCGTCGCGGTGGGCCCGTGCCGGGCGCAGGCCCAGGACGTGCCGTCCGCGCAACTTGATTCTCTCCGGGCTGAGCTCGAGCTGTTGCGGGCGCGCTTCGACAGCCTCGGGGCCGTCGTGGCTGGTGGCTCAGTGGGTTCTGAGGTGACGGATCAAGATGCAACAACAGACCCACTCGCCCGGCTCCGGGCGGCGGCCCGAGCCGCCGCGGGTGATGCTGCACCAGACACGATGGCCCAAGCACAGGGCACGCAGGAGTTCGTTGGTCGCGCACGGTCACTGCAGGCCCTGAATCCGGAGATCAGCCTGAATGGGGACGTCTACATGTCCATCCAGAGTGAGACCCCCCGCGCCGAGAACTTCATTCCTCGCGAGTTCGAGTTGTCGTTCATATCGGCACTGGACCCCTATGCCCAGGCCAAAGTATTCCTTTCCGCGGAGGAGGAGGGGGGTCGGATCGAAGTGTTTCCCGACGGAGGAGAGGAGGGCGAAGAGGGCGGTGTTGCGGTGGAGGAGGGGTACATCGAGTGGGTCGCGCTGCCCGGCGGTCTCGGTATCAAAGTCGGGCGCTTCTTCCAGCAGTTCGGCCAGCTCAACCGATGGCATTCCCATGCGCTTCAGTTTCAGAGCCGCTCCCTCCCACACCTCGCTTTCATCGGAGAGGAGTCCTTGGCCCAGGACGGCGCCTCCGCCCATTGGCTGCTTCCGACCGGGGGCTCGGGAGCGTATGAGGCCACCGTGGAAGTCACCCGGAGTCGCAACGAGATCCTTTTCGGGGAGTCGCACCGGCTCAGCTATCTTGGCCATATGAACGGGTTCTGGCAGCTGTCTGAGTCCACTGACCTGGATCTGGGCCTGAGTGCTCTTTTCGGCGACTACCGGGATCTTACCGGACGACGCGGGAATCGCCTGTTCGGGGCGGAAATGTCGTTCAATTGGGCCCCGCCTGAGCGATCGCTTTACCGCGGAGTCGTCGTACGGGGGGGCGTTATGCTCTCGGATCCCGGGGCGTTCTCCGGATTCACCGAGCCGGAGGCGGCGCTGGGCGTCTGGACACTCGCCGAGGTCAAGCTTTCTCGCCAGTGGATTGCGGGCGGGCGCTATGAGTGGGTGGAAAATCCGGAGGATCCCACCGAGTCGGCGTGGCTTGCCTCCCCAGCTCTGACCTACTGGCAGAGCGAATACGTGCGGCTGAGGGCGGAGTACGATGTCCTGGGAAATCCTGGAAATACGACGGGTCAGTTCACGCTTCGAATCACGTTCGCGATGGGCCCGCATAAACACGAAACGTATTGAGGGGGATGACAAGATGCTGAGAACCATCACGGTGGTCACGGTCTTGGGGTTGCTGGCCGGGAACGCAGCCGCGCAAGGGGATCCCGTCCGGGTCGTTGCGACGCTTCCGGTCTATGCCGACCTCGTCCAGAAGATGGGAGGCGCGGCAGTCGAGGTGAGCGCCATCGCGGCACCGAACGAGGACGCGCATTTCGTACGTCCGAAGCCGAGCTTCGCGCTGTCGATCCGACGAGCCGATCTGTTCGTCACGACGGGACTCGACCTCGAGATCTGGGCTCCGACCGTACTGGACCGGGCCGGAAACGCGGACGTGGCCGAAGGCGGAAGGGGGTACGTGACGGCCTACACGGGGATCGAATTACTCGACATCCCCGTAACGGCGGACCGGAGTGGAGGAGACGTGCATATCTTCGGTAACCCCCACCTCACCACCGACCCCCTCCGAGCTCTCCAGGTGGCTCGCAACATCGCCGTGGGTCTCGGTCGCGTGGCGCCGGACCGGTCCGCGGTCTGGAATGCGGGACTGGCCCGCGTGGAGGCAGAGATCCATCGGCGGCTGTTCGGAGATCGGCTCGTGGAGCTCCTGGGTGGAGATCTACTCGAACAGCTCGCGCTGCAAGGGAACCTTCATGCTTTCCTGGAGAGTGAAGAGTTCGAGGGCCGTCCGCTCATCTCTGAGTTGGGTGGCTGGTTGGGTGTGGCGGAAGCGTTTCGAGGCCGGGACATCATTTGCTACCACAAGAACTGGGCGTACTTGGAGGATCGGTTCGGTGTGCGTTGCGCTGAGTTCGTCGAAGCCAAACCCGGGATTCCTCCGACTCCGGGGCACGTGGCCTCGCTTCTGGAAAAAATGACGAGTGAGGGGATCACGGTGATCCTCGCCGCTTCCCACTACGACGAACGAAAGGTCGAGACGGTGGCCCAACGTGGGAGGGCTCGCTCAGTCGTGGTCCCGATGAACCCTGGGGGGAGGACGGGTGTCGACGACTACTTCGCCCTCGTGGACACCTGGGTGGACGGTTTGGCACAGGCGTTCACCGGGCCCGGGCGCTGAGGCCCGGTCGCCCCAGAGCCCGACTCGGTCCTTCCTTCAAGGAGCACCAATGCTCGATCTCATGATCCCGCCGATCGCCGCCGGCCTCGTGATCCTCTCGATCCACGTGTATCTGGGCCTCCACGTCATCGCGCGCGGCGTGATTTTTGTCGACCTCGCATTCGCGCAGATCGCGGCGCTCGGTGCCACGGCGGGATTTCTCATGGGCGTCGACCATGACACGCCGTTGTCCCTGGCTCTTTCGGTGGGCTTTACCATCGTGGGGGCGCTGATCTTTTCCTTCAGCCGCCTCGAGGAGACCGTCGTTCCCCAGGAGGCCGTCATCGGCATCATTTTCGTTGTGGCTTCTGCTGCCGTGATCCTGATCGCGGGGTTCACGGCGGAAGGTGCGGAGCACATCGCCGAAACGTTGACGGGTACGTTGATCTGGGTCGCGTGGCCCCAGATCATACGTATGGCCGTGGTCTACACCGTCCTCGGCGTGATCTACTACATATTCAGGAAGCCGCTCCTGTCGGTGTCCCTCGGGGAGAAGTCACCCCGGGCTCGGGCGTGGGATTTTCTCTTCTACGTGCTTTTCGGAATCGTCATCTCGCTCTCGGTGCCGGTGGCTGGGGTGCTCATGGTGTTCAGTTCACTCGTCATGCCCGCGGTCGTGGCGTTCCTCTTCACGAGCCGGTTCAGCGCGGCTCTCTGGATCGCTTGGGGCGTCGGTGCGGTCGCGCTCGTGACCGGCGTCGTGGCGTCTTTTCGTTGGGACATCCCCACCGGTCCTCTACTTGTATGCACATTCGGATTGGCCGTGGTGATCGGCATGCTGATTCGGTTTGTTGCGGGCGTGCGCCCGGGTTCGGTCCTGCAACCATAGATGCCGCATCTCTCTTCTCCGGTGATCGTCACGGCCGGGGTCCTGACCCTGGGAATATTCCCAGGGTCGCTCGGTGCCCGGGAGACGCCGGCTGCCACGCAAGTCCAATTGAGGCAGACCGAGCAGGCCAGTGGCACTCAGATGCTCCTTCAGGCGATCAGTCCGGTCGACGATGAGGTGGTTTGGGTAAGCGGCCACGGTGGCACCTTTCTCCGTACCGTCGACGGAGGACTCAACTGGTCGGCGCGGGTGGGTCCCGGCGCGGATACCCTCCAGTTCAGGGATATCGACGCCTTCGACGCTCGTACGGCGTACTTGATGAGCGCCGGCCCCGGCCCTCTCTCTCGGATCTACCGAACGGACGATGGAGGGGATAGCTGGAACCTCCAGTTCTTGAACGAACACTCAGAAGGGTTTTTCGACTGCATGGCCTTTTGGGATTCAAGACGAGGCATCCTCTACGGCGACGCGATCGAGGGAACGCTCTTCGTGCTGCGTACCGAGGACGGCGGGGCGTCCTGGGACCGTGTGCCCGAGGAGGGGCTGCCCATTGCACAGGAGGGGGAGGGGGGCTTTGCAGCGAGCGGCAGTTGCGTGACGACGGGAAGTGGGGGCAGGGCGTGGATCGCCACCGGAAACGGTGAGCAGGCCCGGGTGCTCTGGACGGAGGATGAGGGACGCACGTGGCAGGCCAGTTCTGTGCCGGTGGCCGGCGGACCGGCGGCCGGTCTGACGACCATCGACGTGCTCGACGACGCGCTATCGATCGCGCTCGGTGGCGTGCTTGGCCAGGACACGGTGGGCGTCGACAATGTGATCCTCAGCTCGGACGGGGGGCGTACGTGGCGGCTTGGAGGGCGGCCCGATATGGTGGGACCGGTCTACGGTTCATCCTGGGTGCCGGGCGCGGAGACGCCCACCGCCTTTGCCGTCGGGCCGGCCGGCGCGGACTACTCGCTGGACGGCGGACTGACATGGCGCGCCGCCGCGCGAGTCCCATACTGGGCGGTTTCATTTGTCTCGCCCAGCGCGGGGTGGGCCGTCGGCCCCGGCGGGAGGATCACTCACTTGGCCTTTCTGGACCCATGATGGCGATCGAGTAACGATGAGTGATCTTGAACGACCAAGAAGTGGAACTTACGATCCTGTTTTCGGGATTAAGGACGTCACGCTACAGTAGGTGCCGACCGGCCGCCCGCCCGACTGGAGAAGGGAACCATGCTGATCAGAAAGCCCAACGACATCCCGTCGTCTGAGATCACGCCTGAGCGAGTCTATATCAATCGCCGCGAGTTCATTGGGAAGAGCGCAGGGATCGCGCTCGGAGGGGCTGCCGGGAGCGCACTGATCGGCGGGGGCATAGGGGGCGCGCGGGCGGGCGGGCCCCGTCATCTATCGGCCCAGACCCCGGGTGGCCAGAGGGACTGGAGCACCGTGCGCTCCGAAAGGGACGAGGTGTTGACGCCGTATGAGGACGTGACCTCCTACAACAACTTCTACGAGTTCGGAACCCAGAAGGAGGACCCCGCCCGAAACGCGCATACGCTCGAGCCCCGACCTTGGACGATCGAGGTGGGAGGATTGTGCGCCAATCCCGGCGTGTACGACCTGGAGGATTTCATCCGGCCCGGGACGATGGAGGATCGGGTCTACCGGATGCGGTGCGTAGAGGCTTGGTCCATGGTGATCCCCTGGTATGGTTTCGCTCTAAAAGACGTGATCGACCGTGCCGACCCACTCGGAAGCGCGCGTTACGTAGAGTTCAAGACGCTCCACGATCCCGTTCAGATGCCCGGTCAGCGTTCTCGGGTCCTGGCCTGGCCCTATGTGGAGGGCTTGCGACTGGATGAGGCGCGCCACCCTCTCACGATCTTGGCAACCGGCGTTTACGGTCGCGATCTTCCTAACCAAAACGGTGCACCCATCCGGCTCGTCGTGCCGTGGAAGTACGGGTTCAAGGGCATCAAGTCCATCGTGAGTATGACGTTCATGGAGCAGGAGCCCTATAACACGTGGAAGAGGTCGGCTTCGTTCGAGTATGGTTTTTACGCCAACGTGAACCCGGAGGTCAACCATCCACGGTGGAGCCAGGCGCGGGAGCGGCGGCTCGGTGAGCTCCGCAGACGTGAGACCCTGCTGTTCAACGGGTACGTCGATCAGGTG
>CAUZVZ010000034.1:0-21062 GCA_963583605.1 Gemmatimonadales bacterium UBA6960 | reverse complement strand
AGCGTGTTGCTTGCTTTGCCGTTCCTCGCGCTCACTATGGTATTCGGTTTGCGGAGGTTGTCGGCGGCGGCAGCGGCCATGTTTGCCTTTCTCGTGGCCGTGGGAGAACCGGCGCGGGGAGGCCTCTGGTATTTGGAGCGTGGGTGGGCCCTGGTGCTTGCGGGGTGTTTTGTCGTGTTGACCATGCGCTGGCCCCGGAGCCGCTTCTTTCCTCGTGCCTTCGCGGCGGTTTCGGCGACCGCTGTGCTCGTGGGCCTGTTGCTGATGGTCAGGCCGGGTTCGTGGTCCATGATCGATTGGTTGGTCACCGAGAGGGTGATGCGGACTTACAGTGTCATCACGCAAACGTTCATGACGATCGATTCCGAAGCGTCCCTTTCTACGACACAGTTGAATTCCATCTTCGATTTGGCGGCGCTGCAAGGGAGGTATTCCCCAGCTCTCTTGGGGTTATCCTCTCTCTCGGCTCTGGCGCTCGCATGGTGGGCCTACGTGAGGCTTTCCGCCGGGAGCAGCCTGGGACTGGGGCCGTTACGAGAATTCCGGTTCAATGATCACTTTCTGTGGCTGTTCTTGACCGGCCTCGCACTGATCGTTCTCGGTGCGGGAGAAGCATGGACCCGTGCAGGAAGCAACGCGGTCGTATTCATGGGCGGGCTTTACGCCCTTCGTGGCGCGGCCGTGCTGCTCTTTATCAACGGCGGTGTGACGGGTTTTGGGATTCTTTTTTTGGCGGTCGGAATGTTGGTCCTCTCGCCCGTGCTGATCATGGGCGCCCTGGTCGTAGGTGTGGGTGACACGTGGCTCGACCTCCGGTCGAAGGCCATGGCGATCGCCGGCGACGAATCGTAGATGGAGAAGGATTGATGAAGCTCATTCTGAGAAGGGCGGTTGACCGGCTCGGGGATCAAGGCGATGTGGTGAATGTGAAGGCTGGCTACGCACGGAATTATCTCATTCCCCACGGATTAGCTTATCCCGCCAGCGCCGTAAATTTGCGGAGGTTGGAGCGGGAGCGTGATGAAGCGGGGGAACAGGCGAAGCACGACTATCTCGAGGCACGTCGCCGCTCGTCGCAGTTGGAGGGCGTCTCCCTGTTGTTCCATGTCCGCGCTGGGGAGGATGGGAAGCTGTTCGGAGCGGTCACCAACGCCGATGTGGCGGACCAGCTAAACCAGGGCGAATTGGATTTCGATGTAGATCGCAAGATTGTGATGCTCAAGGAGCCCATAAAGGTGTTAGGGACCTCGAAGGTGCCTGTCCGCCTCCATAATCAAGTCGAAGTCGAAGTCGAGGTTCAGGTAGAGCGGGGCGAGGAATAGCCTATCACAACGTCGGCGATATGCAGGTAGGGTCCAAGAACATACGGCCCGAGGTCACCCAGGCCGTCGGGCGAGCGGCTGAGCTGGCTCTTGAGCGCAAGGCGTTCGACGTCGTCGCACTGGACCTCGCCAGAATATCGGGCGCCACGGACTATTTTCTACTCGCCTCCGGCCGGTCCGATGTTCAGGTGAAAGCGATCGCCGAAAACATCGTCGAAGAATTGAAGAAGGAAGGAATTCGGCCTGAGCATATCGAGGGCCTCCAGGGAGGCCGGTGGGTGTTGATCGACTACATCGACTTCGTCGTGCACGCCTTCCATGAAGAGGCACGACACTTCTATCAGCTGGAGGTTCTCTGGGGAGATGCCCCGAGGCTAGAGTTCGCGGACTGACCTGGCCCTTCCTGACGGGTGGTGACCTGTTTACAGCTGTCCCCATCGAGGCGTAGCTTTCTGTGGGCGTGGGTCCGGCAGAAGACCGGCGCCCACAGAACTCGCATACAAGAGGTTACAATCCCAGCCTCGCCGGGAGTGTAGGGGCCGTTGGACGAGGGCCATATTCGTTTTCACCCGTTCGACCCCGACTCTGGACTGATTCCGGAGATTGCGGAATTCGGACCTCTCTCAGAGCGGTCTGGAGGCAGCGGCATCATCTTGGTCGCCGTCCCGGATGTCGAGACACCCTCCTGGTGTGCCCAAGCAGCGGCTGTCCTGGTGACCACATGGTCGGCTCAGGGGGCGCGGATCCTGCTCGCCGACGTTTCCCTTGCAGAGCCTGTTCTCCACGAGGTGTTCGGTCTTCCCAACTCGAAAGGGGTCGCTGAGGTGATGATGGACGGTGCCCAGCTTCGCGCCGTTGGTCGACGGGTCGGGTCACCTGAGTTCCCGTTCATCTCGGCCGGGACGGCGCCCGGGGACATCGTCGATGTGATGCGTAGTGATCGGTGGGATGTCGTGTTCCAGGCATTGGGGGAAGCCGACGTCGATCTGGTCATGTATGCGCCTGGCGACCTGCCCGAGTTGGACGCCCTCCTGGCGCGTAGCCCCACAGTGCTCCTCCTTGGTGGAGATCCGGACGCGGCAGCTGAGGCCATCGGGGCTTTAGGGCTGAGCGCAACCGTTGGGCTCAGGACCCCCCAGTGGGCGAGGGAGTCCCCGGTGACGGGGCACCTCCGATGGCTCCTCCGGGTGCTCGCCAGGTTGCTCTGCTGTCGGAACAGTTCGGTAAGCTTTGGCCGGGCGGAACGGCGCTAGCGCTGCTCGCTCTGGCGGTCTGGGCCGGATGGAGCGTTCTGCCTCGTGGGGCGACCGGGTCGCTGGAGGTCCTCGAGGAGCGGGCCGAAGCGTCGATTCCGGTGGTCGCTCCTCCCCCCGAAACGCCTCAAGCTTATTCGCTCTCGTTGGCGGCGTTCGAGGATGCGGGGGTGGCGGCGCGCCGATGTTCTGTTCGCAACCGTTCCGGTCCTTGTATCGGGCAGGGTCTTTTATGGAATTCTGGCCGGACTGGCCACGGATTCGACGGCGGCGGAAGAGCTTCGAACGTCGCTGAGTGCGAGCCTGTCGAATGAAAATTTGTCTGTGTGGATTGTACGTGCCACACCCTTTGCGTTCGCTCTGGGCGACTATGAGTCGAGGGAGGCGGCGGATCGTAGAGTCGACGAGATGTCGGTGGCGTCGTTGGCCGCGTACGTGTTCGAAGTCGGCGTCACGGACCGCCCCTCATTCCGTGTGTATGCCAGTGCATATGCCGACAGCGCAGAGGCGTCGGTCGCACATGGACGGTTCATCGAGGCGGGAGCAGAACTGCCGCAACTGGTGAGACGGGTAGGCCGATATGTGGCGAGGCCCTAGTTTTATTATGCTTCTCTTGTTTATGGTTTGGATCTGATGGACCTCTACCTGAGGGAGCGTTATCTTGCCGCCGTTGAGCGGGTGACCGCTTCGGGGTCGTTCTTTCCGGGGATCAGCAATCCATGGGGCGGAATGATAGTCAGGTCGAGAACCCACGTATGAATCCCAAAAATCGAGCTTGGCAGCCCTTGGACCTGGCGGCTGCGAGTCTGCCGGGAGAGATCGAGTCTGCCTTCGCTGATGGCGACTCCCCATCCGCGTGCGTTGTCATTCTCGTCGATTCAGAAATCGACCGTGACTGGGGTGCACAAGCGAGCTTGGCGGTCGCCAGAAGCTGGGCTGCGTCAGGGCACCGAGTCATCCTCGCGGATGGGTGCCTAGACGGTCCGGTGCTCCACGAGGTGGCGGGCGTCGAGAACGGTGAGGGTGTATCCGACATGGTGCTCTACGGAGCATCGGCTCAGCGATTTGCGGGACGTATCGGAGATCGGTTGGCGCTCGCCCCCGCGGGGACCCCGGTCGTTGAAGTCGCCGACGTTCTGAGGCACGTCAGGTGGGACATTATGATCAGCGGGTGTCGGGAGGTGGGAGCCACACTCGTTTGTCACGTGTCGACTGGGACGCCGGGTGTGGAGGCGATGACCAAGCGAGCTGAGGGCGTGCTGGTGCTCGCTCCGGCATCGAAGGACGTCGATGCCATCTTGGGGACCACCTCGGGCCCGCTCATCGCAATTTTGGGCCCGGACAACGGCGACGCTGCGCCAGTCGCAACTCTCGACGAAGAGGATGATGCGGTCGCTGTCTCCGTTGAGGCAGCGCCGGGTCCACCGGTGGACGAGTCGGCGCCGTCCCTCACGGTCGATGATTTGCCGGAGCTGCCCGAGGCCGCAGTCGAGGACGGTGAGATCCCCGATGCCTTCAGCGTATCGGGTCTGGAGGTCGCGAGCCCCGTTGTCGAAGACACGCCCCTCGCCGCAGACGCGTCCCTGGAAGGTTTCGATGCAGGGGCCGGAGTCGACTTCGGGGATGAGGTGGACGACCTCGAAGATCTTTCCGATTTGGAATCTCTCCAGGAGCCGGAATTCGCTGGTACGGTTGCGAGCGATGGGATCGATTCCGCGACGAACGACTTACTGATCGTTGATCCCGTGGAGTCCGTCGTGGGCCCGGCACCCGGCCTCAGGGCGCCCATGGCGTTTTCGGATGTGCTCTCAGACCTGGTCGTCGAGGAACCTCCCGAGGAGGCCGAAGTTGCTGAGGCTGTACCGGGGCGCCGGCGCAAGTATCGGGGCCTCGCGCGATTGGAGCGGCGACGCAAGCGTCAGGTCTTCATACGTCAGTTCTTGACCGGGTTGGCGACGATCCTGATCGTCGGCGGGGGCGGTCTCGCAGTCGCTTACTACGGCTTCGTGAACATTCCGGGAATTACGCCCCCCGAGCGGGTCCGATCCTACGTGCCTGCTCCGGTAGCTTTGCCAGGTGAAGTACCTCGAACCCCGATCATGAGCCACGTCCTGTTCGTCGATTCGTGGCGTACGATTGAGACTCCCATCAGCATCGCCGAGGCCCTGCGGACTAGGCTGCCGAACCTTCTCTTTTTCGTAAACCCCATGGAGATCGACGGGGACCTTCAGTTCGCCCTGTACGTGGGTCCCGCGTACAGCGCAGTGGAGGCCGATGCCCTGAAGGAGCTGGTCGCCGTTGTGTTGGATCGCCTGGACCCCAATGATTGGTCGGTGCGCGATGCTCTGTTCGCGTTCTATTTCGGCGAATATGACACGTCTGAGAATGCTGAAGGCAGGGTTCTGGCGCTGGCTGCAGCTTCGATCCCAGCCTATTCGGCCGAGGTCGCTTATGCCGATGGCACGACGGCCGTGCGTGTCTACGGCGGAGCCTTCGTCGATGAGTTCGAGGCTTCCGAGATGGGACGGATGATCAACCGAGCCGACATCGGAGGAATGGTTCTGACGTCCCGACGAGGAATCGTGCCCGAATGAAGCTTCGATCCCTCAGCATTCATGGGTTCAAGTCCTTCGCCGACGCCACTGTAATCGACTTCCATGAGGGGATCACCGCCGTCGTCGGTCCCAACGGGTGCGGCAAGTCCAATATCAGCGATGCCATCCGGTGGGTGCTGGGGGAGCAGCGTCCCTCCGCCATCCGAGGCGGGAAGATGGAGGAAGCCATCTTTCAGGGTTCCTTGAATCGGCGACCGGTCAACCGGGGCGCCGTCACCATGGTGGTGTCCAATGAAGATGGCGGGCTGCCGGTGTCGTTCGAAGAGGTCGAGATCGGACGCACGGTGTACCGGGACGGGGGGAGCGACTATTCCCTGAACCGCTCTACGTGTCGGCTTCGGGACGTGTTGGATGTCTGCCGAGGCACGGGACTCGGCGCCAACGCCTACTCGGTCATCGAGAATCGGATGATCGACGCGATTCTGTCTGATCGAGCTGAGGAACGCCGTCAACTCTTCGAGGAAGCCTCAGGCATCGGCAAGTACAAGGACCGCCGCAAAGCGGCGGTGAGGCGCCTCGAGCACGTCGGGCGTGACCTGACGCGACTGGAGGACGTGATCGGCGAAGTCGAGAGCAAGGTTCGGTCCCTGGCCCGGCAGAAAGGAAAAGCTGAGCGCTATAAGACTCTTCGGGAGCGGCGCCTGGCGGTTGAAGTGGCGGTCGTCAGCCACGACCTGGGAGCGCTACACGATCGCCTGTCGAGTTTGGACAGGGGCTTGGATGGGGATCGGAAGACGGGGCGGGGGATGGTGGCCGAACTCCGGACCGCAGAAGCTAAAGTCGAGACGTTGCGTCTGGAGGAGGTGGAGGCGGAGCGATTGAGAAGCGAGGCGGCGGCGGCCCTCGATGGGATCCGGGGCCGGCTCGTCGAATGGGAGCGTGATCTCGCGGTTGCGGAGGAGCGAAAAGGATATGCGCAGCGGCGCCTCGGGCAGATCGGGGGGGATCGGGAGGCGTCGGAGACCCGGTTGCGTGGAGTGGCGGAGGAGTTGGCGGCGTTGGACGCGCGCCACGGGAGTGGCACCGAAGAACTGGATCGGATTCGGCAAAATACCCAGGGGCACGCCGAGGTCGTGGCGTCTGTCCGCGTGCGTCTCGATGAGGCACGTGCTCGCCTGGAAGAGATGGAACACCACGAACGCGACGTGATCCGCAAGGGGGCCCAACTCGAGGGTGATGCAGACGCGGCGGAGGGCCAGGCCGCCGAATTCGAGCGCCGCCTCCAACAGATCGATACTGAGTTGAAGGCCGCATCCGACGTCCTCTCCGATCTCGAATCACAAGGGGATTTATTTACCGGGCGCATCGGCGGACTGGAGGGTGGCGTGGAGGAGGCCAACGCCGGGTTGGATTCGGCGCGGGCCGCCCTGACCGACGCAAAAGCCTCGCTCGAGCTTGCGAAGCGTCGAGATCTGCAGGCGCTGCGCGCCGCGCAAGGCATCGAGGCGGAGGTGACCGTCTTGGAGGCCCTCGATCGGGGGCAGGAAGGCATCGATCCGGTAGCGAAGGCGGCTCTCGCACTTGGAAATGCGGGTGTCGTCGGGTCGCTGTTGGACTTCATCGAGGCGCCAGCCGAGTTGAGCCCGGCGGTGGAGGCTTATCTGGAGACGCTGGCGAAGGCCTTGGTCGTGAGGGACAGCCAGGCAGCAGACGAAATTGTGCGCTGGTTCTCCGAGGACTGGCAGGGGGGCGGCGGGCTCATCTTGCTTCCGCTCGATGACGTTCCGGACAAAGCTGCTGGAACTCTCCTGGAGTCGGTTCGCGCCATCGGCGAAGGTGCTCCTTGGGTCGAGGCCTTGCTCGGTGAGGTCGACCTCGTCGATGACGCTGGGATGGAGGGGCGGTCTGAGCGCCAAAGGCTGCTTCGGGACGGCACGATTCTCGACCGGCGAGGCTTGATTCGGGTGGGAACTCCTTCCGTGATATCCGGACGGCTCGAGCGGAAGGACCGTCTGGCAACGCTACAAACCACGCTGTCCAAGGCGGAAGCTGAGGCTTCGGTAGCTCAGAAAGACTTGGAGAACGAGGAAGCTCGATATGCGGATGGAGAGGTTGCGGTTGAAGAGGCGCGCACCGCGCTGCTCGATGCTGAGGATGAGTTGCGGGTGGCGAGTGCCGAGGGCGCAGCCCAGGTGGATCAGCGTACTCGAATCGACACGCACCGGGACGAACTCGCGAGGCAACTCGAGGGGACCCGGGCCGCCCGCGCTCGTGCTCTCGAGCGTGCCAAGACGGCCAAGGAGGATCGAGAGGTCCTCCTGGCCCAGGAAAGCGGTACACGGGAGGTTCGAGAAACTTCCCGCCGTGAGTTGGCCCTCGTCCAAGATGAGTGGGAGGAGGTACGTAGTGAGGAGGCCCGGCTTTCGATCCAGCTCGCTCGTGCGGAGGAAGAGGCCAAGCAAGTGGCGCAACGCGTCGAGGATTTGACCCGAGATCGTAGCGTGCAGGATCAACGTCTGACCGACTTGGACGCCGAAGAGAAAGTTCTGATCGGTGATGTGGCCACCGCCATCGAGTGCCAGGAGGAGGGCAAGAAAGAGGCCGAACGCCTCTTCGCCGAACGGGACGACACTCGAGCGGTGTTGGACGAGAGGAGCACGCTGCTGACCGGTGTCGCGGAGGCTGTTGCTGAGGCCGAGCGGGCGGCTCGCGCACTGCGAACCGCGGAGCGGGAGGCTGTGGAGGGGCGGCACCAACTCGAACTCGAGCGCCAAGAGGTGTCGGGCGCCATCGGCTTGATTCAGGAGAGGTTGGAGGGCGAGTGGGGACGGTCCATCGATTGCCTCTTGAAAGAGGCCGAACCCCTAGAGGGGACGCCGGAGGAGCTCAAGGTGGAGCTCGACGACATCGTCGTCCAAATAGAGAGGATCGGACTCGTCAACATGCTGGCGGTGGAGGAGCATGAGGAAGAGAGCACCAGGCTCGAATTTCTCTCGGGGCAGAGAGACGATCTCGTGGCCGCCCGCGACGACCTGAAGGCCGCGATTCGGAAGATCAACGAGACTGCCATCGACCTGTTCGAGATCACGTTCGAAAAGATCCGTGAAAATTTCCGTTCCACGTTCACGCGGCTGTTCGAGGGCGGAGAGGCAGACATCTGGCTAACTGATTCAGAGGATCCGCTGGAGTCCCCGATCGAGATCCATGCGTCGCCGAAGGGGAAGAAGACGCAGCGCATCGACCTACTCTCCGGGGGGGAGCGGGCGCTCACGGCGCTGTCACTGCTTTTCGGCATCTATCTAGTCAAGCCGAGCCCGTTCTGCGTGCTCGATGAGGTGGACGCACCCTTGGACGAGAACAACATCGGTCGCTTCATTCGACTGCTTCAGGAGTTCAAGGAACAGACGCAATTCGTGCTCATCACACACAATCCTCGCTCGATCGAGGCCGCTGACTGGATTTACGGCGTAACGATGGAGGAGCCCGGCGTGAGTACGATTGTGGGCGTACAGCTTCACGAGGCTCTCCAAGCCACGGGATCGGCCGCTTAGAACGCTCATTGTCGGTTTCCCTGAGGCGGGCCGACACCCAGCAGCGCCGGTAGACTCCGTATGTTTCTGTGGGTAGACTTCGCCCACGGAGCGCATGGTGGATGGTTCCTCTCCTCAGAATCCGAGAGTGATGAGCACATGTTGGTCGTGATGAAGCACGGTGCCTCGGAGGCCGAAGTACAGGCCGTCGTGAGCGAGATCGAGCAGTTGGGCTACGAGGCGCGCCCCATGCCGGGGAAGCAGCGGACCACGGTCGGCCTCATGGGGAACGACGGGGGGGTCGACGCTGCCCGGATCCAGGGATTATTAGGTGTGCTCGAGATCATCCCGGTGACCAAGCCGTACAAGCAGGTTTCCCGTGAATGGCGTGATTCCGACACCATCGTCGAGCTGGACAACGGCGTTCGGTTCGGTGGCGAAGAGATCAACATCATCGCGGGTCCGTGCGCCGTGGAGGGTGAGGCGGAAATCCTCGACATCGCGCACCAGCTCAAGGCTTCGGGGGCCACCGTGCTCCGAGGGGGCGCGTTCAAGCCCCGCACGTCGCCATACTCCTGGCAAGGACTCGGGGAGGAGGGTCTCAAGATGTTGGCCCGGGCCAAGGAGGCTACGGGAATGGCCATTGTCACGGAAGCCCTGGACCCGGAAGGCGTCGATCTGGTCGCTCAGTATGCCGATATCATTCAGATCGGCGCCCGCAACATGCAGAACTATCCCGTGCTGCGGCGGGCCGGACGATCCAACACACCCGTATTGCTCAAGCGAGGCATGTCTGCCACGATCGATGAGTTGCTCCTAGCCGCCGAGTATATCCTGGCTGAGGGAAACGAACAGGTGATCCTGTGTGAGCGGGGTGTTAGAAGTTTCGACACGCACACGCGCAACGTGTTGGATCTCACCGCGATCCCCGTTGTGAAATCTCTTTCTCACCTTCCGATCATCGCGGATCCGAGTCATGGCACGGGGATTCGGGACAAGGTCATTCCGATGGCGCGGGCAGGCGTGGCTGCCGGAGCCGACGGATTGATGGTAGAGGTTCACGCGAACCCTCCGGAAGCACGCTCAGACGGTGCGCAGACGCTCTATCCAGATCAGTTTGCGGAACTCATGAAGCAGATCCGGGTGATCGCGGACGCGATCGGGCGTGGGGTGCAGCGCCCGGTCTAGATGGGTGACCGGCGAGGGGGGGGCCAGAGGGCGGTGGAGACGATGGCTCCGCCCGCCCGTTCCCGCCAAGCTAGCCGGGGTGGATACCGTACGTCGCGGGCGTCGTTTCGAAGCGCTGGCTGAGGCCCTCTTGAAGGAGAGGGGTTGGCGGGTCCTCAATCGTAATGTTCGTTTTCTCCGCAAGGAGATCGACCTCGTGGTGGAGAAGGATGGACTCGTCTCGTTTGTGGAGGTAAAAGGTCGTAGCGGGCCCGCGTTCGCCCATCCGCTGGAGGCCATCACCTGGAGAAAGCGCCATGCGATCTCCGTTGCCGCCAACGCTTGGATCGCGCGGAGCGAGTTCAGAGCGCGAGCCTATCGGTTCGACGCCGTTTCGGTACAACTGATGCCCGGTGGGGTGGTTGAATTGGAGCACGTCGAGGGCGCCTGGACCTAGTGATTCCGAAGTCCTGAGATCCGTTGCCATTCCTACCTCATAGCCACGTTTTGGGTGGGTTCCGCAACGTTGACGCTCCCTTCGTCGCGGTCTAACTTTCAGGTGCCCCAGGTCCGTAGGGCGAAAGCCCACGAACTCCGTCAGGACCTTGCCGGTAGCAGCGGTAAGTGTGGTGATCGTTGCTGCGGGTCGCCTGGGGCATTTCTTGGCTTTTCGTGCGGCGTCTCCACCGACTGCGCGCCACATTTGGCGTCATGCCGGACCTCCGCACCACCCCGTATGGAACCGTAAGGCGTTGTCCCACATCGCGTTAGCTAGAAAATATCGACCGCGGCGTTTCGCCGATGTCGCTACCCAGGAACATGTCTCCGAAACGCTGCGCCGGGCCGTATCAGACGATCGGGTAGGTCACGCCTACCTTTTCTGCGGTCCCCGGGGCGTCGGCAAGACGACGCTTGCCCGCATGCTTGCGATGTCCCTCAACTGTTCGGCCCGAGAAGACTCGGGGGAGCCTTGTGGGGAATGTGAAAGCTGCACGAGAATTTGGGGGGGGCAGACCGCGTTAGACGTGGTCGAGATCGACGCCGCCTCGAACCGGGGGGTCGACGATGCGAGGCAGCTGCGTGAGCGGGCGATGTATGCCCCTTCGCAGGAAGGCAGCTACAAGGTCTACATCGTTGATGAGGCCCACATGCTCACGCGCGAGGCTTGGAACGCGCTTTTGAAGATCCTCGAAGAACCGCCGCCGCGAGTGATTTTTGTGTTCGCGACCACGGAACCACAGAAGATTCAGCAGACCGCGGCTCCGATTCTTTCGCGTTGCCAGCGATTCGATTTCCGCCGCATCGGCGTTGCCGACATCATGGCACGCATGGTGACCGTGCTCGAACAGGAGGGACTTCCGGCGCCGGAAGATGCTCTCAGAACCATCGCGCAGAAGGCCGACGGAGGAATGAGAGACGCGCTCTCCTTGTTGGATCAGGTGATCGCGCTCACAGGTGGGGAAATCAGTCAGGACTCGGTGCGCCGGGTGCTGGGCCTGGTCGACAACGAGCGCTACGTAGAGCTCTTGGACATATGGGCTGAGGGAAAACATGGGGAGGTCTTCGGGTTCGTGGAGCGACTGCTCGACGAAGGGTACGATCTCGTCGAATTCTACCACGGGCTGGTGGACTCGCTTCGGGCCCTCCTGAGGATATCTCTGGGAGGGACTCCTCCGGATCTGGATGCCGATACCCGTGACGCTTTCAAGGCCAGGCTCGCTCCGTTCAGCCCGGCGGACCTGACTCGGATGCTCGCGTTGGCCTCCGACGTGGAGAGTTCTGGAAGCCTCAGACGGAGCCCAAATCCGCAAGTAGTGCTCGAGATGCTGCTGCTTCGCATAAGCTATGTGGATCGGACGATCGAGCTGGAAGAGTTGCTTGCCGGTCTCGGTGGGAGCCCTCCAGAGGGTACGCCGCGTGGGTTCTCGTCTGAGGCGTCGACTGAGGATGCGCCGCGCTCGGAGCCGGCCACGGTCGCTCCCCAGGCGCCTGAGGAGCAGCCCCCTGCTGAGAAATCGTCCAGCGCGCTCACGGCGGTGGATGCCTGGGGTCTGTTGGTCGAGCAAGGCACGGGGGTTCCCAACGGGATGCGCCCCTTTCTCAGGGCCGCCACCGTCTCTCACACTGAGACTGAGGGCGTCGTGGTCATCGAACTTCCAGCCGGACCGGGTCTGGAACGCCTGGAAGAGCCCTCAGCCCGAAGAACCCTTCAAAAAGCGCTCGGCGGGTTGATGAAGACTGAGCCCAAGATCGTGGTTCGGGCCTCCGGTGGTGGGGCGCCTGAGCGCATCAGCCCTGAGGCGGTTCGGAATGACAGGATGAAAGGGCTGATCAAGCTGGAACCGCGCCTTCAACACGCGGTAGACGAACTCGACCTGGAATTACTAGATTAATTTCAACACGTTGATAAGACAGGGGTTTGACGATGACGGACATTCAACAGCTCATGCAGATGGGCCAGCAACTCCAGGCTCGGATGGCCCAATTGCAGGAGGAGCTTTCAGCACGTGAAATCTCCGCTTCGTCCGGCGGGGGAATGGTGACCGCGACCGTAGACGGGAAGGGCACCATTACCCGGATCTTGATCGATCCTACGGTGGTGGATCCGCGTGATGTGGAGATGCTAGAGGACCTAGTGATGGTTGCGGTAACCGAAGCTCAGGGTAAGGCCCAGGGCCAATATGAGGAAGACATGCGGAAGGCGGCTGGAGGGATGCCGGTCCAACTCCCTGGCCTTTTCTAGTCTCTTGGCCCATCCGGACGGATCGTGGTCGTCAAGAAAGTCCCCCCGGGTCCTCTACCGACCTATTAGTTTTTAGTGTCGGTCATCCAACAACTCATAACGGAATTCTCGCGGCTTCCGGGCGTGGGGTCCAAGACGGCTCAACGGTTCGGATATTACCTCCTGAAACGGCCTCGTGAGGAGGCGTTCGGCCTTGCCGCGGCGATTTGCGAGGTGGCGGAGAAGGTCGGTCCGTGCGAAGTGTGCGGGAATTTTACGGAGTCAGCACAGTGCGAAATTTGCTCAGATCCAAACCGGGACGAGAGCACTATTTGTGTTGTGGAGGAGGCTTACGAGGTCGGAGCGATCGAGAGGGCGGCGATATATAGGGGCCGGTACCATGTGTTGGGTGGGCGGCTTTCGCCGTTGGATGGAGTCGGTCCGGATGAGATCAACGTCACGGCGCTCCTGGAGCGGATTCGGGCGTCTGATGGAGTGGTAAAGGAGGTTGTTGTGGCCACGAACTCGAGCGTGGAGGGAGAGGCCACTGCTGTATATTTGGAGGGAGTGATCCGCCCCCTGGGGCCGAGGGTAACGCGTTTGGCACGCGGCCTTCCGATGGGGAGCGAGCTGGAGTACGTCGATGGTTCCACGATCGTCGAGGCTCTGGCCGGGCGACGGGAGATGTAGGCGATGGACAAGAAAACACGGAATGCGGGCATTACGGTGCTGGCCGCCGCCGCCGCGGGGGCCGTGGCGGCGTGGGTGATTCGTGATCAGATGCAGCGGCATAGCCGAGATCTTTTCAGCCCTTCTTTCTTTCGGCGTCTTGCCGCACTCGGATACATGGCCAAGGCCGAAGCTACAGTAGACCACATCAATTTGATGAAAGACTTCGTCGCTTGGGAGTCACGAGAGCCGCTCCGCCGGCGGGCCCAGGCTATCGTACAACGGATGGAGCAGGACGCGATGGGTCCCGTCCTGTCCGCCTGATAGGTTGCCCTTCATGCCCGTCTGCCCGACCTTACGCTGTTCTTCCCTAAATGGGGGGAGAGGCTCATCTTTGTCGCCCCCTCGGGTGGCGCTACATCCCGACTTTGCTCCACTGCGGGGGCTAGAAGATCCTGGGGGACCACTTGGAGGGATTGATCGACTCGCCATGCCGGAAGAGAGCGTAGCCCCTCATGTCCCCGATCAACTACGCCAGACGAGAAATCAACTGTAAGATCGTTTACTACGGCACTGGGTTGGGTGGGAAAACCACCAACTTGGAGTACGTGTATTCAAAGGTGAATCCCGACGCGAAGGGTAAGATGATCTCCCTCGCGACTGAGACTGAGCGGACGCTGTTCTTCGACTTTCTCCCCATCGATCTCAGTGAGGTGAAGGGCTTCAAGACCCGGTTTCACCTCTACACGGTTCCGTGCCAGGTGTACTACAACGCGAGTCGCAAGTTGATCTTGAAGGGCGTCGACGGCGTGATCTTCGTGGCGGACTCGCAGGCGGAGCGCATGGAGGTGAATATCGAGGCCATGCACAATCTCTACGAGAACCTGGAGTCCTACGGTTACGATCCCACGAACATTCCGTTCGCGATGCAATACAACAAGCGAGATCTTCCCAACGCCATGTCGATGGCCGATCTCAGATCGCAGCTCAATCCCATGGGGGTGCCCGATTTTGAGGGTGTAGCGACCGAGGGCCAGGGGGTTTTCGAGACGCTGGGTGCGGTCAGCAAGATGGTCGTTCAGGCTCTTAGCTGAGACGACCATGGAAGGGAATCGTAACCTTCCCAATGCGATCACGGTCGGGCGAATCGTAGCCTGTCCGGCGATCTTTTTTCTGGCCTTCTCGCCCTCCGTGGGTGCCCGTTTGGCGGCCTTCATACTCTTCGTCGGAGCCGGGTTGTCCGACCTCTGGGACGGATATCTGGCGCGAAAGCACGGCTGGATCACCAATGTAGGCAAGCTGCTCGACCCCCTGGCCGACAAACTGCTTCTGGTATCGACGTTGGTCCCTTTCTACATCATTTCACACCGGGGCGGGGAAGCTGACTTGATTCCCTTGTGGGGCATGCTTCCGATGTGGGTGCTCGTCGTGATTTTGGGAAGGGAGTTGCTGGTCACGATCTTCAGGCAGTGGGCCGTCCGGCATGATGTGGTGATCGCTGCGGGGGCCTCCGGCAAGTACAAGGCTTTTCTCCAGAACTTGTTTTCGGGCGGGCTGCTGCTGTGGTACCCTCTCCGTGAAATCGCTTCCGCGAGGGGACTCGACAACCTGCTTTACCGGGTGTTCATGCAGTTTCATTCAGCCTGGATCGGCGTGACCCTCACGCTCGCGCTCGTTTTCACGATCTACTCCATGGTGGACTATCTGTGGAGCTACCGCGGCCTGATGGGATTTAGGGACTGACTGCGTGTGTCCCGAGCCGGTTACGGCGGCGGTCGTTGCCGTTGGTGAGGAGCTTCTCTCCGGAGAGACCACGGACACGAACGGGTCTTGGTTGGGCAGAAAGCTGGCGTCCCTCGGTGCTCCCGTCGTACAGCGGTGGATCGTAGGGGACGACGCAGAGGCGATCCAGGCCGCACTTTCGGCAGCTCTGGCTGTGGCCGACCTGGTCATCTTTACAGGGGGACTCGGACCGACCCGAGACGATCTGACGCGGCCCGCCGTGGCGGACTTTCTAAGCCTCGAACTTCATTCCGATCCCCAGATCGTCGAAGACCTGCGTGAGCGCTTCCGGGTTCGTGGGTCGGGGGACCTTCCTTCGAACAATCTGTCCCAGGCCGAAGTCCCTCACGGCGCTCAAGTGTTGGCCAATGTGTTTGGGACCGCTCCGGGGCTGTTGATGGAGCACGCGGGCCGCTCCGTGGTGCTCCTGCCCGGGGTTCCTCGCGAAATGCGGGGGATCTTCGAGGGGGTCCTCGAGGATGCCATCGCGGGCCGGTTCGGAGCTCGCCTTGTACCGCTCGTCCACCGGACGCTCCATACGACCGGGGTCCCGGAGTCCGTACTCAGCGAGCGGGTGGATGAGGTGCGGGCGGGGCTCCCAGGACAGGTCGATCTGGCATTTCTTCCTGGTCTGCGGGGTGTTTCGATACGAATCTCGACGCGGTCGCCGCCGGACGTGGCCGTGGGGTTGTTGGGCCAAGCTCAGGCGATTCTAGACCCCATCGTGGCGCCCTATCGCATTGGGATGGACAAGAGTGACCTGGTTGAGGCCGTCGCCCATGTCCTGACCAGTCAGTCCCACACGTTGGCCGTCGCCGAGAGCTGTACCGGGGGGCTCATGGCGAAGAGAATCACCGATTTTCCCGGCTCCTCGAACTACTTCCGAGGGGGCGTGATCGCGTATGCGGATCGTGTCAAACTCGATTTGCTTGGTATCGAGGAGGGGCTGCTCGCCGAGAGCGGCGCGGTTTCGGAGGCTGTGGCGGTCGGCATGGCTCGTGGTGTCGCCGAGCTTCTGGATACCGACGTGGGCGTCGGGGTTACGGGAATCGCAGGGCCGGAGGGAGGCACCGGGGAGAAACCCGTGGGCACCGTGTGGTTTGCGGTGGCCGTGAAGGGACGCGTGCGCACGTCACACCAAGTCTTCAGCGGAGATCGTGAAGCGGTCCGTGAACGGGCGACTCAGGCAGCGCTGATTCTTCTCTATGAAATGCTGATGTCCTGAGTCAGAGGTTCCGATGAACCTCTGACCGGAGGCTAGCCGACGGGCCTTGAATTCTTCCTCGTCCGATTCCGTACTGGAGGCGGGGCTCCCGAAGGGCCCGAGAAGCGGTAAATTCACGGACGCCGGTTGCACGCGCCGCCGACACAAAGGGTAACGAGAGCACGATGGATAAGAAGAAAACGCACACACCGGAAGAAATGACGACTCCTGACGCCGAAGCGATGGATGAGGGCGTCTCTACGATGCCCGAGGCAGCGACCGAGACCCCTTCCGGGGATGACGCCTCACCCGGGGAAATCGAGGAGCACGAGGCTGAGGCCGCTTTATCGAACGATCTCGACCACATGCAGAACGAACTCACCGCCGTCAACGATCGTCACCTTCGTTTGGTCGCTGAGTTTACGAACTATCGTCGACGCGCCGAGACTGAGTTGGCCGAGGCGTGGGCCAGAGGCCAGGTCGACATGCTCCGGAGTTTTGTCGACGGCCTGGATGATTTGCAGCGTGTCGGCGCGTGGCAGGCCGACAGCACGACCGTGGAGGCTTTGATCGAGGGTGTCGACCTCGTCGAGCGGAAATTCCAGCAGGCCCTCGAGGCCGCGGGTGTGGAGATGATCGATCCGGTCGGCGAGCTCTTCGACCCCAACATCATGGAGGCGATGTTGGGCGTGCCTACCCAAGATCCCGAGGAGGATCAAAGAGTTCAGGACGTATTCCAGAAGGGGTACAGCTTCAAGGGCCACCTCGTACGGCCCGCCCGAGTCACCGTCTTCAAACACGAATAGGCGAGAGTCGTGGCGACGGGGACCAAGGACTTCTACAAGACGCTCAGCGTTTCGGAGAAGGCCAGCCAGGCCGAGATCAAGTCGGCCTACCGGACACTGGCGAAGAAGTACCACCCGGACGCGAAACCGGGGGACGCGCAGGCGGACGAGCGATTCAAGGGGATCGGAGAAGCCTACGCGGTGCTCTCAGACCCTGAGAAACGCAAGCATTACGACCAGATACGCCGCGTTCCCAACCTTGGATTCGGTCGCGGGCGGGGAGCCCCAAGGGGGCCGGGTGCCGACGGGGGCGGAGGGTTGTCGCTCGAAGATCTGGGGGGTTTCGGAGGCCTCGGGGACATCTTCAGCTCCATTTTCGACCGCCGACCGAAGTCGCCGGAGCCGGAGAGACGTAGAGGTCCCGCGAAGGGGCGCAGTATCGAGTACATGGTGGAGATTTCCTTCTCCGCTGCCGCAAAGGGAGGCAAGATTTCCATCGACGTGCCGATAACTGAGGAATGCGCCACCTGCGGAGGATCGGGCACATCCCCCGGCACGGAGACCAAGCAGTGCGGCGAATGTAAAGGCAGCGGTGCGATCTCTTTTGGCCAGGGAGGCTTCGCGGTCAATCGGCCGTGCCCTGCGTGCTTCGGTAGGGGGCAGATTCCCGAATCACCGTGCAAGCCCTGCAGCGGGAGCGGTACCGTGCGCCAGAATCGGCGCTTCAAGATCACAGTGCCGAAAGGTGTCGAGAGCGGCGGGAAGGTCCGCCTTTCCGGTAAGGGTGAGCGGGGCAGCCGCGGTGGACAGCCTGGGGATCTGATCATCACGTTCAAGGTCGCGCCGCACGACTTCTTCCGCCGCGAGGGTCTCGACGTTCACGTGAAGATACCGGTCAATCTTGCCCAGGCGACGCTCGGCTCGAAGATGGCGGTAAGAACCGTGTACGGTAAGAAGGTGCACCTCCAGATTCCACCGGGGACTCAGAGCGGCACGAAGCTCCGCGTTCGCGGACAGGGTATCGAAAAAGGGGAGCGCGTTGGGGACCAAATCGTCGAGGTAGAGGTGGTTATCCCTGAGACCCTGACCGACGATCAACGGCAAGCGATGGAGGAGTTCGCATCGTCATCAGGGCTGAAGCACTAAGTTGAAGCAATAGTAGGCGGCTCGCCCCAATGCTTCGACACGCCTTTAGCCAACCAAAGCCCGTTCGATCCGCCCACCGCCCAGAACCCGCTCATCCTCGAAAAAAACAGCTGATTGCCCCGGCGTAACGGCGCGCTGGGGTTCGTCGAACGCGAGGATCACCCGCCCATCTGTCGAGCGCACCGTTGCTGGGACGGCCGAGGCACGGTAGCGGATCTGCACACGAATGGGCGAGTCATCCGGCGGAGGTGTCGCAAGCCAGTTCACTTCACCGATCTCGACGCCCCGCGAGGCGCCCTCTTCGGCCCCACCCACCACGACTTCGCGAGAGTCCGCCCGGATCTCGATCACGTAGAGGGGCTGCCCAAAGCCCCCACCCAGTCCTCTACGCTGGCCAACTGTGAAATTAGCGTACCCTGAGTGCTCACCGAGGACCGCGCCGTCGCGTGTTACGATCAGACCGGGCTCGAGCGCGGGATGGTGCGTCTCGAGCCTCGTTTCGAGGAGATCTCGGTAGTCTCCCGTGGGCACGAAACAGATCTCCTGCGACTCCGGCTTGTCGGCCGTGACGAGGCCGAGTACCCGCGCCTGCTCCCGCACCTGCGTCTTCGTCAAATCTCCAAGAGGGAAATGGAGAAGGGGCAGCATCTCCGTGGGTAGGCCCCAGAGGAAATAGGACTGATCCTTCGAAGTGTCGACACCCCGGTAGAGGGCCGGCCCGGCATCGCTCGAGTGATCGATCCGGACATAATGACCCGAAGCGATCCCATCACAACCCAAGAGGCGTCCCCGTTCCATCAGATCCGGGAACTTCGTGTTGGAGTTACAGCGCACGCATGGGTTTGGCGTGCGGCCTCGGGCGTACTCAGAGACGAAGTCGTCGATCACGTCGCGTGTGAAGTCCTCCTCCACGTCGAAAACGTAATGGGGGATGCGGAGGGTGTCTGAGACACGGCGGGCGTCGCTGATACCGTCGAGCCCGCAACACGTCTTGGAGTGCGCTACCTCGCCGGAGTAGCAGAACGTCTTCATCGTAGCACCCACCACGTCGTACCCCTGCTGGACGAGAAGCGCGGCCGCTACTGAGGAATCTACGCCGCCCGACATGGCGACCAGGATTCGCTGACCGCGACCGCTCATCTGGGGCTCCGGGCAAGAATGCGCTCGTGTGCGAGGCTCACGCTCGCACCTCGACACCCCGAACGCGCTCCAATACGCTCAGGGTCGCCTCGGCCGCGCGAACCACATCGTCTTCGGTGGTCGAGTGTCCTAGACTGAACCGAAGGGCCGCGACCCCCTCCAAACGGCCATACAAGGCCTCGAGGACGTGACTCGCCTTCTGGGCCCCGCTGTCGCAGGCCGAGCCAGACGACGCCGCGATCCCCTCGAGATCGAGACCCGCAAGGAGCGCTTCGGGATTCACGTCCGGAATACCCACGTTCAGGATATGTGGTGCTCGGTTCGTGACGTCACAATGGACTCGGAGTCCCTCGATACCGCTCTCGAGCCGGGACTGGAGCAAGTCACGGAGCCCGCGGAGGTGATCGGCCTCCGACGCCTGTTCCTGCACTGCCAATTCCACCGCGATGGCCATACCCACCGCCCCCGCGACGTCCTCAGTTCCGGGCCGTAACGCCCGCTCCTGTCCTCCGCCGAAGATGAGCGGGGCGACGTTCACGCCTCGCCGGACGACCAGGACGCCCGTGCCCTTTGCACCGTAGATCTTGTGTCCCGTCAGTGACAGGAGGTCGATTGGGACGTCTTCGACGCTGACGGGAACCTTTCCGAGGGCCTGGACGGCATCGGTATGGAAAACGGCCCCATGGGCCCGCGCCCGCTCCGCCACGGCCTCGATCGGCATGTGAATGCCGACCTCGTTGTTCACGGTCATGACGGACACGATCGACGCACCGTCAGCGAGCGCCGCGTCGAGCTCATCCATGTCGAGCGTGCCGTCGGCGTAGACCGAAATGGTGCTCCAACGTCCACCTCGTTGTCCGACCTCGGCGGCGGCACTCATCACGGCTTTGTGCTCTATGGCTGACACGACGGCGAAGGGCGTGTTTCCCTGATGGCGAACGGCTTCGGCATGGCCGAGGATGGCCATGTTGTCCGATTCTGTTCCGCCGCGCACGAAATAGATCTCACTTCGGTCAGCTCCGATGGCCCCGGCCACGCATTCGCGTGCCTCCTCCAGACGCGTGGCCGCACGGCGCCCCATCCCGTGCGCGCTGGACGGATTACCGAATTCGCCATCGAGAATGGCGATCATCCCTTCGCGCACCTCAGAGCGAATCGGCGTGGTAGCCGCGTGATCGAGGTAAATCAACGACATGCGTCCCCGTGAGCCATCATATTCGGGCCCGGTATTTCCTTGAGTCGAAGCTCCTCCTAAGTTGCACAACATACCGAATGAATCTGGGGCAGTGAACCGTGACGCGAACGCTAAATCCTGAATGAGGAGGTGTCGTCCGCCCTTTCCGGATGGTCGACCACCTCACTTCCGAGCTACGGTCCACGGCCTCGCCTTCGCGGATCGGGACCGCCATCTGGCTGCACTCGAATCCGGTGATTCCCTTTACTTGATCCCCGATCCTCCAGATCAAGAAACGCCAGAAGTATGGGTGCACCGACCCGGCGGAGACCTTCTCGGCCACCTGCCTCCTGAGATCAGTGCGTGGCTGGGGCCGTGGCTTTCTGAGGGTGGGGGCGCCAGCGCGACGGCTCTGAAGATCCACGGATCGGATGTCCCGAGTTACCGAAGACTGCTTCTCGAGGTTTCCTGTTCGCTGTAGAAGGCTGTTGAAGAAGTACAGCGGGTCGGGCACAGGGCGGTTGTGCGGTTGATCCTGCGTCTCTCCTCCTCGCCGTAGCGTTGCTACGCCTCGTCGTCGTTCCTTGTCTGGACGCGCACAAGCGCCCTGTGC
>CAUZVZ010000033.1:0-21223 GCA_963583605.1 Gemmatimonadales bacterium UBA6960 | reverse complement strand
TGAAGTCATCGATGCCCACCAAGCCAAAGGCATAGGACGATTTCATGCGCCCAACGTCACGCCGCAAATATTTTCGAGCCGGAAGGTGCGTGACATTGTCATAAAGGGAGAGCGCGTAAGATTTTTCGAGCACGTTCACGACCAGTATGAGGCCGGCCATCGTCAGGTAGATCGTAGACTCCAAGGAGTTCCTCGACGTCATCGCAAGAGTAGCCCCGGCCAACTTGCCTCCTCCATCGCCCAGGTCGAAGATCGCCGTCCGGGGAAACCATCGTCGAGTGGACGAGTTTGAGTTCGAGCATAAGGGCTGAGTCGGTTGTATTCCAGCCGGGGCAAGGCTGGTTGACTGGTTGGCCAGCACGACTGAACTCCTTTGGGACATTCAGCTAAACGGAACCTCCGTCGGCCAAGTAGAGGCCAACCTCGATGAGACGAGGGAGACCGTTCACAAGGCTGCTATTAGGCTCATCCACGAGCTGCCGGCGCAACGGGCCGTAGAAAAATTGGCGAATGGAGCGCTAGCCGATTCGGAACTACAGCAAGAGGCGGTGGCGCCTGAGGTAGCTGAGGAAACCGCCCCCCCCACCGTTGATGGGTGACAGCGACGAAGATGAACGCTGCTCAAGGACACGGAGGTGGGAAAGATGCTTGGAATCGCCAACAACAACGTCTACCAACTGCCGATCAACAGGGTGCGTGTGGGCAAGCGCACCGTCCGATGGCGGCCGGCGGCGGTTCGAGAGTTCATTGAGCGGGGGGACGAGAACCCTCTGCCAGGACCCGGCTCTCAGTAAGCTCCGTATTTCCTAGTGGGCCCAGCAGGATTTGAACCTGCGACCGTCGGATTATGAGTCCGCTGCTCTAACCAACTGAGCTATGGGCCCTAGTGATGGACCTCAAGGTAATGCGCACCAGAACTCTCGTCAGGTCTCCTGCACACACTTCGTGAGAGCCGCCACATCCTCCAAGTTCAACGTCTCGCACTCGCCCAGAGCAAGGTCTCCGAGCTCCACCGGTCCGAATCGCACTCGCTTCAGCGTCACCACGGGTAACCCCACGGCGTACATGAGCCTCCGGACCTCGCGCTTCCGTCCCTCGGTCATCACGAGCGTGAGGTTCCCGCATTCCCTGACTGGGGCGGCGACCTCCAACCGTACCGGGCGGGCGAGGCCATCGTCCAGCACCTCGCCTGCCCGAAGGCGCGCGATGTCCTCCTCCGACGGCACCCCCTGCACGGTCACTTCGTATTCGCGCTCCACTTGGTAGCGTGGGTGCTGAAGCCGGTTCGCGACGTCTCCATCGTTGGTCAGGAGGAGTAGGCCCTCAGTGTCGAGGTCGAGTCGTCCGACGTAGCGGAGGCGGGAGTGCTCGGGGGGAAGCAGGTCGTAGATGGTGCCCCTTTTGTGAGTGTCCACTGCGGTGCACAGAACGCCTGCGGGCTTGTGAAAGCGGACCCAGAGTGCATCGGGAAGATCGACCTGCGTCCCATCCACCTCGACGCGGTCTCGGCTGGGCTCGACTTTGGTTCCGAGCTCCGTGACGATGGTCCCGTTGACGCTGACCCGGCCACCAAGAACCATTGCCTCTGCCTTCCGCCGGGAGGCCACGCCGGCTCTGGACAGAAACTTTTGAATCCGCATATGGCCTAGAAGGGTGATCGGAAGGGGGGGTGGGCCGCGTTGGGGATGCCACGGTCCCAGGCCCTAGGCGGAGCGACGACGCCATACTCGCAGCTACGGTTAGGAGCTCCAACAATGGGGATGAGGCCGTGCCACCCCAACCCTTCAACGTGCAAGGTCATGCCATTCATGGTCGTGGGCACATGGCGGTTGTGCGGTTGATCCTGCGTCTCTCCCCCTCGCCGTAGCGTTGCTACGCCTCGTCGTCGTTCCTTGCCTGAACCCGCACAGGCGCCATGTGCGCGACCCGCACCCTTTCCGATCACCCTTCTAGGCTCTCAGTCAGTCGGCCGGATCCCCCGCTCCGTCGCCCGGATTCTCAGCAGCGCCGGAAAGCACATCTTCCACACTCGCCTTCGGCTCATCCGCATCGACCTCCCACGGCTGAGCCTCCTCCATCGGCTCAGAGCCCTCTAGGTCCTCAAGCGGCGTCCGGTCCCTCAGGATTACGGGCAGTTCCTCCGGCCGGGGCAGATCCTCCAGCGACCGGAACCCGAAGTGCTCGAGAAAACGCTGGCTGGTTCCGTACAAGAAGGGGCGTCCCAGGCCTTCGCCCCGAGCCACGACGTCGATGAGCGCGCGGTCCTGGAGGGTCCGAATCACACCCGACGAACTGACACCACGAATGTACTCCATCTCGATGCGCCCGATCGGCTGCCGATATGCAATGATGGCCAGCGTCTCCAAAGCGGGCCAGGAGAGCCGAGAGGGCTTAGGGATCGTGTCGAAGCGTTCCAAGTAGGGTGCGAAGTCCGTCCTAGTGAGAAGCTGATAGCCCTCGCCGAGTTCTCGGATCTCGAAGGCGCGCTCGGATTCGGAGTAAGCGGCGTTGAGCTCCTGCACCGCCTCTTCGATCAGATCTTCGTCGAGTGCCTCGTCGGCGCGGGCGATCTCCTCCGCATTCAGTGGCGCCTCGCTCGCGAAGAGCACGGCCTCCACGATCTGGGTCGGATTCATGATGGCTCCAGCGCGTTACTATTGGGTGCTTTCTCAGGTGCTTCCGGATCTTCCTCCGCCGCCGAGTCCTCACTCGCCCCGACGCCCGGATACATCCACAACTCCGAGAACATCTCTACCTGGCGCAGCTTCACGCGCCGCCTCCGTGTCAACTCCAAGCCCGCAAGCAGGGTCATGACGCCGTGCATTCGGCTCTTGAAGGGCCGCACCAGCCGGCTGAACTCGATCCGGCGCACCCGATTCAGCGCACCAAGGATCAAATCCATTTTGTCTTCCATCGCCACCGGACGAGTGGCCACCAGGTGCGTGCGAATTCCGGAATCCGGCGGCGTGACGAGGAGGGCGGCGGCGAATACCTCCTCCCAAGTCGTCTCGAGGGGCGTCTCTTCCATCGGCGGGCGCGGGCGCGGCTCCAAGAACCCCTTCCCGAACCTGCGAATCCGCTCAGCCTCGGCAGTGGCCAGGCGCTGACTCACGTCCCGAACCTGTTCGTACTCGAGCAGACGGCGCACAAGTTCGGCCCGCGGATCTTCGTCTTCCACCTCCCCATGCCTCGGCAGGAGCATCTGGGCCTTGATGTGGATGAGCCCCGCCGCCATCTCGATGAACTCACCGGCGTTGTCCAGATCCTTGGCCTCGATCCCTTCGATAGTGGCCAGGAACTGACGTGTGATCCGGGCGATAGGGATCTCGAAGACATCGATGTCCTGCTGGCGGATGAGGTGCAGCAGCAAGTCGAGCGGCCCCTGGAAGCGCTCGATGTCGATGACGAGAAAGTCCTCCTGCTCGAGAGGACTCTCGATGACGGCCGAATCCATGGTGCCTAGATCCACAGTTCTATGAAGGTGTCGGCCAGGTCGAAAAGCGCGAAGACCGGCGACAAGACCATATTGAAGAAGGGTGGATAGAGGAACACGAGCCCCATCAAGACCAGGATTCCGTAGCGCCCTGCCTGCTGGTACGTGGCGCGCCACGCTCGCGGCAGGACGTGGTACACCACATGAGAACCGTCGAGTGGTGGAATCGGGATGAGATTGAAGAAGGCGAGGATCAGGTTGATCAATATGCCGAACCGCACGGTGCGGATCAGAAAGCCGAACGTCGATCCAGCCGAAGGAATGACGCCTTGAAGCTTGATGAAAACCACGGCCAAGAGCGTGAAGACCACCGCCAAAATCAGATTCGACACGATCCCCGCAAGAGAAACCCGGATGTCCCCACCACGGAAATTCCTGAATTTCCGTGGATCGATCGGGACCGGTTTCGCCCACCCGAAAATCCAGCCATTCGAAAAGAAGTACAGGGCCATCGGAACGAGAAAGGACCCGAACGGATCCAAATGTGAGATGGGGTTGAGCGTGATGCGCCCCAGCGAATGGGCGGTGTCGTCGCCCTCCCTGAGAGCCACCCACGCGTGCGCGACCTCGTGAACGACAATCGAGAAAATGAGTACTGGGATAACCGACAGAAGCTCCATGGCGGCAAAGTATCCGTGGCAGTGAGTGGCGGCTAGCCCGCGTACCGGCGCGAAGCCACAGAAGTTGGTGCGGTACTTATCCGCACGGTTCTTGATGGGGTGTTTCGTTTCGTCTATACTTTCCGCTCAACTTCAGTGCAACTGTGGGCCAGAATCCAGGGGGGGGTCGAAAGAGCCGAATTGCCGAATATCAAGAGTGCGAAAAAACGCGTCAGGTTGAGCCGTACCGCCAATGCGCGTAACCGAGCAGTGCGGTCCCGGATCCGGACGGCCGTGAAGCGAGTCGAAAACGCTGAGAATGCGAAGACGGCCGAAGTCGAGTACCGCAAGGTACAAGTTCTTCTCGACCGGGCAGCCACGGGCAAACTCCTCCATCCCAACACGGTGTCTCGCATGAAGAGCAATCTGGCCCGCAGGATCGGTGTAATGAGCTGAGAGTTCTACCGCCCGTTCGCACAGCACCGAAACCCGGTCGCCCTTGGGCGATCAGGTTTTTGTTATTTAAGCGCCCGCCTCCCAGACGGCCACACCCCCGACGATCGTGTATACGGCTCGCCCTTTGAGCTCCCAACCGTGAAAGGGCGTGTTTCGGCTCTTGGACAGAAATGAGTCCCGATCCACCGTCCATGCTCGTTCTGGATCGATGATCGTGACGTCACCGGGTGAGCCGACGGCCAACGTCCCGCCCGGCAGACCGAACGCCTGCGCCGGGCCGATGCTCATCCGATGGATGAGCGTCGGAAGGTCGATGAGTCCCTCTCCGACCACATACGTAAGCCCAAGCCCCAACGCCGTCTCCAACCCGATGATCCCGTTGGGTGCGTCGGCGAAGGCCTGCTCCTTTTCATCGTAGTGGTGGGGCGCGTGGTCCGTCGCGAAGACATCCAGCGTCCGATCGGACAACCCCTCGCGAACCGCCTCCCGATCCTCTAGGGAGCGCAGAGGCGGGTTCATCTTAGCGTCAGTGTCGAAGCCCTCGACGCGCTCGTCGGTCAGGATGAGGTGGTGGGGGCTGGCCTCGGCCGTAACACGCACGCCCCGGGCCTTCGCCTGCCGGATGGCCTCCACTCCATACGCCGTCGAGACGTGCTGCAGGTGGATGTGTCCCTCTGTGAGTTCCGCAAGCAGCAGATCACGGACGATGTGCACGTCTTCTGCAGCGTTGGGTTTTCCGTGGAGACCGAGTTTCGTTGCGACGAGCCCCTCGTTCATGACCCCGGCGCCTGAGAGCCCGAGATCTTCGGGGTGATCCGCGACCGGAATGTCGAACGCTTGAGCGTACTCCAACGCCTTGCGCATGAGCCCGGAGTCCATGACGGGGTTCCCGTCGTCGGTAATGCCCACCGCTCCGGCCTCGTACATCTCGCCGATGGCCGCCAGCTGCTTGCCCTCCTGCCCCACCGAGATGGCGCCCATCGGGTAGACCCGCGCTGCCCCCGCCGCCAACCCCTGAGCCAGAACGAAGCCCACGCCCGCCGGGTCGTCCACGACCGGATCCGTGTTCGGCATGGCGCACACCGCCGTGAAACCGCCGGCCACCGCGGCCCTCGCACCGGTGGCGATCGTCTCCTTATGCTCGCCCCCGGGTTCCCGAAGGTGGACGTGGACATCGATCAGGCCCGGCGTCACCACGAGCCCCCCCGCGTCGATCTCTCGAGCGCGCTTGGGTGGATCGATCCCTTTGCCGACCTCGGCAATGACTCCATCCTTTACCAGGACATCCTGAACGGCGTCGATCGATTGGCTCGGGTCGATGACCCTTCCGCCCCGAATCAGCAACGGTCCGCTCAAACCTCCGCTCCCCCCTTGGCCGCCTCAGCCGTGTCGGGCGCACCCCCAGAGAGCAGATAGAGGACCGCCATCCGGACTGCGACACCGTTCGTCACCTGCTGCAGAATCATGGCGTGGGGCCCGTCCGCCACGTCGCTGTCGATCTCGACCCCGCGGTTCATGGGCCCGGGATGGAGGACCAACAAGTCCTTCGGCGCCTGTTCGATCTTGGCCCGGGAGACACCCCAGACCTGATTGTACTCTCGCAAGCTGGGGAGGAAGCCGGCCTCCATGCGCTCCAACTGAAGACGTAAGACGTTGAGGACGTCGGCCCACTGGATCGCCTCTTCGATCCGCGAAAAAACGGTGACTCCGAGCTCAGCGATCCCCAGTGGGAGCAGCGTCTTGGGTCCGCATACAGCGACCTCAGCGCCGAGGGCGAGAAGTCCGAAGATATTCGAGCGAGCTACCCGGGAGTGGAGGATGTCACCCACCAGGCAGACCCTGAGCCCTTCGATCTTTCCGAAGTGGTCGCGGATGGTGAGCATGTCGAGGAGGGCTTGGGTCGGGTGCTCATGGCTGCCATCCCCGGCGTTGATCACATTCGAGGGAATGCGCTCAGCCAGAAACTTCGCGGCCCCCGAGGAGCCATGCCGTATGACGACCATGTCGATGCGCATCGCCTCGAGGTTGCGGGCCGTATCGACCAGGTTCTCTCCCTTGACCACTGAGGATCCGCTCGACGCGATGTTCACCGTGTCCGCGCTCAGCCGTTTCTCAGCGAATTCGAACGACACCCGGGTGCGGGTGGAGGCCTCGAAGAAGAGGTTGACGATCGTATTTCCCCGGAGGACGGGCACCTTCTTGATGCGGCGCTCCGAGATTTCCTTGAAGGGCTCCGCCGTGTTCAGAATCGTGAGAATCTGTTCGGCCGAAAGCGACTCGAGTCCCACGAGATCCTTGCCGAGAGGTGTACCCGGCTCGTTCAAGGCTCCGGCTCCGACGAAACGGGCACGATGTCGACACCCCAACGACCATCGTGGTCCGGGACGGACACCTCCACAGACTGCTCGGGCAGAACCGTGATGATCCTCCCCACGACGTTCGGTTGGATCGGAAACTCTCGGCCCCCACGGTCGACCAGCACGCAGAGTGAAACCCGCGCCGGCCGACCCCAGTCGGTAAGCTCGTTGAGGGCTGCCCGAACGGTTCGGCCTGTGAAAAGTACGTCGTCGACGATCACCACCGCCCGGTCGTCCACACCCCCCTCAGGGAGGACCGTCGCACCGACCACAGGGCGAGGCCCAATGGCCATGAGATCGTCGCGATACAGGGTGATGTCCAGGGATCCGGCAGGTACGGTGGTACCTTCAGCGCGTTCGATCTCAGATCGGATGAGGTCGGCGATCTCGACGCCGCGTCGCTGGATACCCAAGAGGGCCAAATTGCCGGGTCCTACGTTTTGCTCCACGAGCTCACGAGCCATCCGCGCGACGGCGCGATGCACCGCCTGTTCGTCCATGATCGAGACGTGCAGAGAGGAGCTCCTAGCCAAGGCCAGATTCCGTCGTGCACCGCCCCCGACCGATCCCAAAAGATACCGGCGGGGTGGCGTGCAGCCCACTCAACGAAGGCGCCGGAAGGTAGACAAGGCAAGAACGCTTTACAAGGACATCGCGCCCCGACATCATGAACGCCGGCTCGAAGGGTGATCGGAAAGGGGGGCGGGTCGCGCACAGGGCGCTTGTGCGCGTTCTATAGAGGCTCTCGAAGAAGTACAGCGGGTCGCGCCTCGTGTGATGCTACGCAGACATCGCTCTCCAGACGAAAAGGTTCCTCTATGCTTCTGAGCCCCAGACAGGGCCGGATCAGTGCGGTGGTGATCCACTGCAAGTGCATGCAGATGGCCCTGTTGGGGATCGGGATCTCGAGCCTTGTCCACCTCCCGGCGTCGGCCCAAGGGAGCGCGGACGCCCCCCAAGTAATCGACGCGCCCAAAGTGATCCTGGGAGGCGTGCCTTTCTCGCTCGATCTTCAGGGGGGACCCGACGCGGCGGTCGATTACGAGGTTCGGGATGCACAAGGGACGATCCTGGGGTCCGGCTCAGTCGGGGCCGGCGGAACCGCCACCGTGAGCGGCCTGGCCGTGTCTGGCCGCAACGGGCTTCCGCTCACGGTCCGAGTGGGACCCGTGAGCGAAGAGGTGTCCCGTCCTTTCGCGCCGGGCTGGTTCTCCCTCGCCCCCCCTGTGCTCGCCATCCTGCTCGCGTTGGTCTTCAAGGAGGTCATTACCGCGCTTCTGGCCGGCGTCTGGCTGGGCGCTCTCGCTGTGGCAGGATATAACCCGCTCTCCGCGCTGTGGCGTACGATCGACCTCTATGCCCTCCCAGCAATCGCGGACATGGATGGCGGGCACACGCAGATTCTCGTGTTTACGCTCCTGCTCGGTGGCCTGGTGGGGATCGTCTCGAGAAACGGCGGCACACAGGGAATCGTCGACGCCGTGAGCCCGTTCGCGAGCACGAGTCGGCGCGGCAAGGTCGCTACGTGGGTGGCCGGCATGGCGATCTTCTTTGACGACTACGCCAACACGTTGATCGTTGGGAACACGATGCGGCCGATCACGGATCGCCTCAAGATCTCACGCGAGAAGCTCGCGTACATCGTCGACTCGACCGCCGCTCCCGTGGCCGCTCTGGTCCCGATCTCCACATGGGTGGGATACGAGATCTCGTTGATCGCGGACGGCATGGCCATCGCGGCGCAGCAACCCGGTACTGATCCGGCGCTGGTCGCGACGTTGACGTCGGTCAGCCCGCTCGCCGTATTCATCACCACGATTCCATACCGATTCTATGCACTTCTGGCCCTCGCGTTCGTGTTGATCACGTCTCTGATGGACCGTGACTTCGGGCCGATGGCGAAAGCGGAGCGACGCGCGTCTTCGGGCGGGGGGGTTCATCGCCCGGGAGCGCAGCTCGCTGTGGATACGAGGGATCCCCACATGACGCCCTCTGACGGAGTGACGCCGCAGTGGTACAACGCGGCGGGTCCGATCATGACGGTCATCCTGGTCGTCCTCGGGGGGCTTTATACGACCGGACGCGCGTCCGCGGGCCCGGACGCATCACTGATGGACGTTTTCGGCGCCGCCGACCCTTTTGTGCCAATGCTGTGGGGATCCATGGCGGGATGCATCGTCGGAATCGCACTTTCGGTAGGGCAACGGATCTTGAGCGTTCAGGAGTCGCTGAACGCATGGGTGGCCGGGATGAAGGCGATGTTCCTGGCGATGGTCATCCTGACGCTGGCGTGGTCCCTCGGCCAGGTGACGGAGGATCTGGGTACGGCTCAGTACCTCGCGCAAATCCTGAGCGACGCACTCCCGCTCGAGGCCATCCCCGTGCTCGTGTTCCTGACTTCAGCCGCCATGGCATTCGCTACCGGTACGTCTTGGGCGACCATGGCCATCATGATTCCTCTGGTGATCCCCCTCACGGTGACTCTGGGGGGCGCGGAGGGTTTCGGAGTCGGCGGAGGATACTCGATCCTGATGGGAGCCATCAGTTCGACCCTTGCGGGGGCCATTTTCGGGGACCACTGCTCGCCGATCTCCGACACGACCGTACTCAGTTCGACTGCGGCCGCGTGTGATCACCTCGACCACGTGAGGACCCAACTGCCCTATGCCGTGATGGTAGCGCTTCTCTCGATGGTGGTCGGCGACGTCGGAACTGCCCTGGGATTGCCGGTGTGGGTCGCTCTTTTCGGCTCTATCGCGATACTCGCGGGTGGTTTGAAGTTGTTCGGTACTTCAGTGCGGGAGGAGTCAGGGGCGCAGCCCTCTTGAGTGGGGGAGGAGTCAGGGGCGCAGCTTCCTGACGCTTTCGTCCGTCAGCGAGTCAGAGTCTCAACCCCGCGGCCCACGCGTTCTAGGAACGGCCGCCCGCCCGCAGCCGCTCCGTTCGCCACCGACCAATCGTAAGAGAAGAGCAGGAAGCCCCGCACTCCGATGCGCTGCGAGATGTCGATCTTGGTGAGGATCCCCTCATACGTCGTCAGATAGGCTCCCACGCCGGCCCACACCCGTTCCGGTCCAGCGATCCCCGCCGCCCGGGAGATGGCTTGGGCGAATCGGCCGTCGTCCGGGTTGTATGCCATGGGGGCCACCACATCGACGATCCCCTTGCGGAGCCACCCCTCCCAGTCCTGGTATCGGTGAAAGAAGGATTCTTGCGCATCGGGAAAGACTGCGGCGGAGACGAGTACCTCCGGGCGTCTGCGCTTCACGCCCACATAGATTCTCTCGACCAACTCGGTAATCTGACTTCTCCGAAACTCGTCCCATGGTTCGGGGAACGCCTCTACGAGTGCCAGCGGATCTTGTGCGGAAGCCACCGCGAATTCGGGTCCCTGATCATCCGTGATCCGTCCATCGATCCAAGTCTTGAATCGGTCGAGCGCCCCCCGTGAGTAGTCGAAGGCCCCGCTCGGATAGCGAATATAGTCGAGGTGTATCCCGTCGATCTCATAACGCTCAACGAGGTCCGTAGCGACCGCGTACACCCGCTCCTTGACCTCAGGGGCCGATGGGCTCGAGTACAGCCCCTCAATGCCAGGGTCGGCCGCTGCGTGCGCGATCAGGCGCTCAAGGTATCGAAAAGACGCTGGATCCACGTCGTACAACTCACTGGCGAGTTCCCGCGGCACAGCAAGAAGTCCGGGACGCGCGTTGACCAGATGCGAGGGATCTCTGGAAATCACGAATGCGCTCGAAACCAGGTGTACGTTCATCCAGGCGTGGACTTCGATGCCCCGTGCGTGTGCCTCTCGGACGGCCAGTGCAAGCGGATCGAACGCCGGCGGGCCCTGGATTCCGTCGGCCCTGGGCTCGATCCCCCCTGAGTAGTAGGCGTCCCCCCTGCCCCGGACCTGCACCAGTAGCGTATTGAAGCCGGCGTCCGCCGCCCTGGCCACCATGGCCCGCACGGAATCGGGATGGACCAGGGTAGAGCGCACCACCCAGAGGCCTCGAGTCTCTGAGGCCCGACGGGCCGATGAGCCAGGCGTCCTGTCACCGGTTTCGTCAACCGGCACGGCAACGGCGGTCACCGCAATGGGTCGGACGGGGGCGCCTACAGTCTGGCAAGCCGCGACGAGAAGGGTGCCCGCAACGGGAAGACTGCCCATAACCAAAAACGGCCCGCTGAGGATCCGACGGCGGCGCCTCATTGCCTTCTCACTTCTCGATTCAGATCACGGTCCACGGCGCGCCCGGAAGAAGTCGCGAAGAAGATCACCCGCCGCATCGGCGAGCATCCCACCTCTCACGTCGATCCAATGATTCAGACGTTCGTCTTGAGCCAAGTTGTCCAAGCTCCCCACCATACCCGCTTTGGGGTCTGAGGCACCAAACACGAGCCGGCTGACTCGAGATAAAACCAACGCACCTGCGCACATCGCGCAAGGCTCCAGCGTCACGTAGAGCGTGCAGTCGGTGAGCCGCCAGCCACCCAGCTTCTGAGCAGCCTCCCGGATGACCACCATTTCGGCGTGAGCGGTCGGGTCATTGGAGGTAACCGTGAGGTTATGCCCCTCCGCCACGATCTGGTGGTCTTTGGTGAGTACAGCTCCGACCGGGACCTCTCCCATGGAGGCAGCCACTTCGGCAAGCTGCAAGGCACCGGTCATCCACTCGACGTCCCTCAGTGACGCATCCTCCATAAGGAAGCGCTCCCCCTCGAAAACGGCCGAGCGGTGGAACTCAGTGGGCCGTCGAGCTGACCAGAATCGAAGCCTCGTCGAAGCGGCGGTACAGAGCGACCGCCCGCCCGATCAGATGAAATTTCTCAGGATCCTCTACGGCGGTTGCGGGGCCATCGCCCTCAGCCGGTGTCAAATAGGCGCCGTGCCCATTCTTCGAGAATTCATAGAAAGACGGACCACCCCCGACGCGAGCCACCACGATGGCCCCCTCAACCAACTCGTCGACCTCTGCCGGCTCGACCAGAAGATAGTCGCCCTCGCTGATGTCGAGAGACGCCAACTCCCGCCCCGTGGCACGGACAAAGAACGATCCCTTCGATCCAGCAAGCCGCCGGTCGATCGTCAAGTGCATCTCAGCCAACTCAGTCCTCAGGCCGCCACTCCCCTGTGGAAGGTCGTGGTAGCAAGGCACGGATACCGTTTGCGCGCTGAGGTCGACGCCGAGGATCTTGACCCCTCTCGAGCGGGAGGGATCGCGCTCCAAGAAGCCTTTGTCGGCCAACGCCTGAAGGTGCTCAGAGACAGTCTTGGTGCTCTTTATACCAAAGCGCTCGCCGATTTCACGAATGGAGGGTTGATACGTGTTGCTCCGAAGGTAATGCACCATGAAGTCGAGAATTTTCCTCTCAATTTCGGTGATGCTTTGCTCCATCCGGGACTCCAACTGTTCGCCCTATAATCAGGCGTTCAAAAATATCCTTCCCAGTTAGGATGATAAACACCTCTTCCCAACTTTGAAAGGACGTTGTTCTGAGAAGGGGGCTACCCTAATGGGTGGCGATCCACCTGGTCAAGAAACGACGGAAGGCGTCGGCACCTGAAAACCCATCACAGGCTCCCTAAGGAGGGTGATCGGAAAGGGGGTGGGCCGCGTTGCGATGCCACGGTCCCAGTTCCTGGGCGGAGCGACGACGCCATAGCCGTAGCTATGGCTAGGAACTCCAACAACGGAGATGGGGTCGTGCCACCGCAACCCGTCAAGGTGTAAAATCATGTCATACATGGCCTTGGGCACATGGCGGTTCCGCGGTTGATCCTGTGTCTCTCATCGTCGCCGTAGAAGGACTACGACTCCTCGTCGTTCATTGGCTGAACGCACGCAAGCACCATGTGCGCGACCCGCCCCCCTTTCCGATCACCCTCCCAGGCGGACGATGGCACCATCGAGGCGAGCGAGCACCTTGATCCTCCCGAGAAAAGCGAGCACCTCGAAAATTCCCGGGCTCGCATCGCGCCCGGTCACCGCGACCCGCAGGGGGTGAATGACCCGACCGGCGCCGACTGAAATCTCTTCGGCATACCCACGAATCACCTCTTCCAGCGATTCCGACTCCCATGTGGCGACTTCGAGCGCCGATCGAAGTGCCGTGAGCTGTTCGAGGACGTCAGCTGGCGCCTTCGACCAATGCTTCGCCACCGCCTCAGGATCGAACTCCAGCTCGTCCACCAGGAAGGGACGGGCCAAATCGACAAGGTCCGGTATACGTCGGGCCCTCGTCTTCAGTAGATCGATGAGGCTCAAGTACCACTCGCGTCGCTCTTCGAGCTCCCCCGCCGTCGCGAGGCCGGCAGCTTCGAGGCCTGCCGTCAGCGGGGGCTCCAACGCTTCAGCCGCACTGGCGTTGAAGTGCTGGCCCGACAACCAATCCAGTTTCTTCAGGTCGAAAACCGAACTCTTCTTGAGAACACGTTCCATGCTGAAGCGCTGGACGAGGACCTCCATGGTCATCACCTCCTGGTCGTCGCCCGGACTCCATCCGAGCAAGGCGAGGAAGTTGACCAAGGCCTCGGGAAGGAGGCCTTGGCCCTCATATTCGCCCGCCGCCGTGGCGCCGTGCCGTTTCGACAGCCGTTTTCCGTCCGATCCTAGGATCATAGGCACGTGGCCGAACGTCGGAACCGGGTGGCCGAGCGCCTCATACAGCAGTATCTGCTTGGGCGTGTTGGACAGGTGGTCGTCTCCACGGATCACGTGGGTGATGCGTTGTTCCGCATCATCGGAGGCGACAGCCAAATTGTAAGTGGGGCTTCCGTCGCTCCGCAGAATCACGAGATCGTCGACGGCCGCATTCTGAAATCGCATCTCCTCGTGAACCGTGTCCTCCCAGACCGTCTCTCCCTCAGGAACCAGAAACCGGATGGCGTGCGCCTCTCCGCTCTCCGCTCGCTCCTCTGCCTCACCAGTAGGCAGGGCCTCGGCCCGGCGCCTCGGAAGACGGCGATCGGCCTCATCCGCTTTCGCCACTTCCCTTGCTTGCGCCAGTTCCTCCGCCGTGGTGAAGTCACGGTACGCACGGCCCGCCTCCAGCAACGTATGTGCGTCGGCCCGATGCCGATCGACTCCATCGCTTTGGAATACCGGACCCTCATCCCAGTCGAGACCCAACCAGCGAAGAGCTCCCAGGATGGTCTCGGTATGCTCAGGCTTCGAGCGGTCGCGGTCCGTGTCCTCGATACGGAGGACGAACACGCCTCCGTGGTGGCGAGCGAACAGCCAATTGAAGAGCGCGGTGCGGGCACCGCCCACGTGAAGATATCCCGTGGGAGAGGGAGCGAACCGTACTCGTATCGTCATGTCGATGCGTACCTTAAGTATTCTGTTTTGATGATGTTTGTCACGTCCCGTAGCGTGCCTGGATATACTTTTGGAGGATCTCCTTGAACTCCTCCACCATGCCTTCCCCCTGGAGCGTCGAATGGTGCGCCCCATCGACGTACACCGGAGCTCTCGGGTCTTCGGCCGTACCGGGTAGTGAAATCCCCACATCGGCGTGCTTCGATTCGCCGGGGCCGTTCACGATACACCCCATCACGGCCACCCTCAGATCTTCGACACCAGGATATTCCTGACTCCACAGCGGCATCATTTCACGGATATGAGTCTCGATGTCCTGGGCCATCTCCTGAAAGAGGCTGCTGGTCGTACGGCCGCAACCCGGACAAGCGGTGACCTGAGGCTCGAAGCTACGCAACTGCAGAGACTGGAGTATCTGCCTGGCGACCCGCACTTCCTCCGTGCGATCGCCGCCAGGCTCCGGCGTGAGGGACACCCGAATCGTGTCCCCGATTCCGTCGATGAGCAGAGGGCTGATCCCCGCCGTCGTCGCGACGATTCCCTTGGTGCCCATACCGGCCTCAGTCAGGCCCAGGTGAAGCGGGTAATTGCATTTTTCGGCGAGCATTCGGTAGACCTCGACGAGATCCGGCACTTCGGAGACCTTGGCGCTGATCACGATCATATCGTGCCCCAGCCCGGTTTCTTCGGCCAGGAGTGCGGATCGAGTCGTACTTTCCACCATCGCGTCCAACAGCACCACCCGCGCATCCTTGGGGTCAGAGCGTTCAGCGTTCGCATCCATCATTTCAGTGAGGAGACGTTGGTCGAGCGAGCCCCAATTGACGCCGATCCGCACGGGCGTCGCGTATTCGATGGCCACCTCCACGATCTTCTGGAAATTGGAGTCCCGGTGTTTGGTACCCACGTTTCCGGGGTTAATACGGTACTTCGCCAAAGCCTCAGCGCACGCCGGGTACTTGGTGAGAAGAAGATGGCCGTTGTAGTGAAAGTCGCCGACGATCGGCACGTCGGCGCCCTCATCCGAGAGCCGTGCGACGATCTCGGGGACGGCCTGGGCGGCTGCCTCGTCATTGACCGTCACGCGCACCAGCTCGCTTCCGGCCTGCGCCAACGCGACGGTCTGAGCAACCGTGGCGTTCACGTCGGATGTATCGGTGTTCGTCATCGACTGGACGACAATCGGATTTTGTCCACCGATCTCGACCCCGCCGACGTCCACCACCACGGACGGTCTTCGCGTCCAATGACTCACGTGGCACCTTGTGTGTTCGGGTGTGGGAAGCGTCGCCGCAATTTACGGTAGGCGGGGCACCACTCCAAGATCACCCATCACAACGGGAAGGCTAACCCACCCTCTCCGCTCGGAACTGGCGTGACGGATGGGGTACTCGACGGAAAACCAACCCGTGGAGGGGGGCATCTGATCATGAGTGAGGTCAAAATCACCGTCAAGGAAAGCGGCGCGCTTCGCGTCGAGGGTGAGATCCCTATCTTCGATGTCGAGGGGAATTCACTGACAATTCCGATCGGGAAGCCATACAGCCTGTGCACGTGCAGCAGGTCCGGCCGGAAGCCCTTTTGCGACGGGACCCACAAGACCGACGAGTAGACGGTAGATGACGACCATAGACGATCCATCGACGGTTGAATTGAAGCACGCCCCCCGCGTCCTACTCGGGCCGGGCCCCAGCAACTTGCATCCTCGCGTATTCCGAGCGATGGCCAGCCCGATTCTGGGATTATTGGACCCGGACTTTCTGGCCATCATGGACGACACGATGGCTCTGCTGCGCCATCTCTTTCAGACCGAGAACGAGTTGTGCATCACGCTTTCCGGCACAGGCATGTTGGGGATGGAAGCTGCCGTCTGCAGCGTCGTCGAGCCCGGTGACGAGGTGGTGGTGGGGATCCACGGCTTTTTCGGGCAGCGGATCGCCGAGCTCGTGGAACGCCACGGTGGCACAGCCCTACGAGTCGAGGTCGACTTCGGCCAAGCATTGGGAACGGATCAGATCGCGGCCGCTCTCGATGCCCATCCCGCCGCCAAGATGGTTGCCGTCGTGCACGGCGAAACCTCCTCGGGGATCGGCCAACCGCTCGCGGACATCGGCAAGCTCGTGCGAGAGCGGGACAAGATCTTCCTCGTCGACGCTGTCTGTTCCCTCGGTGGGGCCCACATCCCGGTAGACGAATCCCTGATCGATATCTGTTACGGTGGCGGACAGAAATGCATTGGGGGACCCGCGGGAATCGCCTGCATTACCCTCAACGATCGCGCAATGGACGTGATCGGCTCCCGAGCCCGCCCCATCGACACGTGGTATCTCGACCTCACGCTGATCAGTAAGTATTGGCTCCCGGATCGAAGTTACCATCACACTCCCGCGGGATCGCTTGCCTACGCGATCCACGAGGCCCTTCGGCTGATCCAGGAGGAGGGACTCCAGGCCCGGTTCGCGCGTCATCAGAGGTGCGGAGACCTCTTGAAGGCCGGGCTCACGGACCTCGGGCTCGAGTTATTCGGCGATGCGGCACACCGCCTGTCCATGCTCACCTGCGTGACGATCCCGGACGGCGTCGACGACGCGACGGTCCGAAGTCGTCTGCTCAAAGACTACGGTATCGAGATCGCGGGCGGTCTCGGGCCCCTCAAGGGCAAAGTGTGGCGCATCGGTTTGATGGGGTACAGCTGTAGCGCGCGCAATGTGCACTATCTGATCGCGGCGCTACGGGAAATCCTCGGAGACTAGAAACGCCAATCCCGGCGTCCGCCAGCCCCGGCGCCCTATCGTTCGTGCTGCGGATTCAGGCCTATTGCGGATTCAGGCGTCTGGCGACGCCGACCGCTAGGAAACCGGTACGTCGGGGCCGGCGATGCTCTTGCGGGACCGCTCCAAACACTCGTGCTCGATCAGTTCCTCGAGAATCTCGACTTTGTCTCTTTCCGGGCCGCTGTGTTACGTGCCCAAAGACGCTGACACGTGGAAACCGAGGGCTCCGCCGAGTAAGCCGAGGACTTAGGCGAGGTGGTATCCGGGGTGCTGACCTGTCGACCGATGTCGGTCCATCCTTATTTATCACCACTCCCGAGGGAGCTTCAATAAAATTGTGGGCTAGAAAATAGGGCGGGCACGGACCTCGGGCAGGCCTCGCGCGAATCCGTTCCAGTCCCCACATTAGCTGGGCCACTCTCACCCCTGCCTGCGAGGGAAATCGACGATGAAGGTCTTGCTGATAGCCGCCGCTCTAGGCGTTCTCGCCACGGTCCCGTGCTCCGCACAGATCATGGAAATGAACGGCACCTGGGAGCTGAACACCAAGAAGACCATCGGGCCGAGCCCGGTTCAAGAGACCCTCGTGTTCGACATTTCTGAGGGCACGCAGCGTTACACGATGACCTCGGTCAACGCCGACGGCCGGACCGGGCTCAACGAGTGGTCGATCGGGTACGACGGTCACGATCACCCGACGAGCACCGGTTCGGAGAACACCGCGTCGGTGCGCCGCTTGGGTGCGAAGACCGAATTCGTGGTCAACAAGCGGGACGGGCAAGTGACGTCCACTTATACGCGGGTTCTCGTCGACAACGATCGGACCATCATGTCCATCGGTCGCAACGGAGAGGGCGAGATCCAGTGGGTCCGCGTATTCGAGAAGCAGTAGCATCGCTTGACCGCTAGAATTGGAATTGCTCAATTGATGATGTTCAGGTAACCCCTAGCTCCACACCGCCAGGAGACACTTGATGAAAACGCACTTGCTGGTTGGGATCGCAGCGATTCTTACCGTCATCGCCGTTGGCGTTCTGCCGGCCCCTGGGTCCGCCCAGACGAGCGGCGAGCCCACTTGGACTGCCGACATCGGGCCGGTGATGAGCCAGAAGTGCATGAACTGTCATCGACCGGGGCAGATCGCACCGATGTCGTTGCTGACTTATGAGGACGTAAGCCCATGGGTGCGCTCGATCCGGATGATGGTGGAGAACCGGATCATGCCGCCGTGGCATGCCGATCCACGCTACGGCGAGTTCGGGAACGACCGCCGGCTGAGCGACGACCAGATCGCCATGATCTCGAAGTGGGTGGAGATAGGCGCCCCCCGCGGTGACGGAGAGTTCAGGGCGCCGGTGTTTGCCAGCGCGACGGACGGCTTCCTGCTCACAGGCGAGCTTGGGCCACCCGACTATATCTTCAGGATGGGAGAGGGATACACGGTTCCCGCCAATGGTTCGGACGTCAACCCGGAGATCATGGTTCCCACGAATCTCGAGGAGGATATCTGGGTTCAGGCTGCGGAAGTCCGTGGAAATTTCAATGTCGTACATCACAACGTGGTCTCCATCATCGGCCCCGACGGTGAGTACGCCCGCACCGGCCGGCTTGCGAGCACGGTACCCGGCAAGCAGTGGGACCGGTTTCCCGTTGGATCGGGAAAACTGATCGAAGCCGGCTCGACGCTGCGCTTCGGACTGCACTATCACCCCAGCAACGTGCCGGTGACCGACACGTCCAGCGTTGCGGTCTGGTTGGTGCGCGACCAGATCACGCACGAGCTCCACTCGTCCGTGGTCGCCGATGGGGATCTCAAGATTCCGCCTTTTGAGCCCAACTACGAGAGTCGGGGCGAGTTCATCTTCGAAACCGACGCCGCGATCACGCTTTTGAAGCCCCATATGCATTATCGGGGCAAAGACATGCTGTATCGGGTCACGTATCCGGACGGCCGGTCGGAAACCCTCCTGTCGGTGCCGAACTACGACATGAACTGGCAGATTTCGTACGAGTTTGCCGAACCCGTGCCCGTGCCGAGCGGCACCAAGCTCGAGGTGATCTCCCATTTCGATAATTCGGTGGGCAACCCGTGGAACCCGAATCCAACCGTTCAGGTGCTCTGGGGGTCGGACTCTCGCGATGAGATGATGGAGGGTTGGTTCGATTACCAGGTCGAGCTAGAGGAACCGATCGTTCCGGATCACGTCGGGAGGCCGCCGAAAGTACAATGAGCGGAAGCGTGAGACTCGGGGTCGCTGTCGTCCTTGCCTGGGTGAGCGCGGTATCCATATCGCAAAATGCGGTGGCTCAATCGACCGACGTGGCGGGCATTTGGAACCTTGAGACTCGCAATCTGGCCATGCGGGCGACCGGTGGCGTGCGGAACGTGCTGCTGCGTATCCAGGAGAGCGGTGGCGAGTTGCAGGTCCAAATGACCTCCCCCCGCAGTACGTTCCTCGACGTTCAGGATTTCCGCTATGAGGATGGTGCGATGTTCGTCGTATTCGGAGCGTACGAATATTCGATGGACTTCGATGGCGGCGCGCTGATTGGGACCATGACCAGCCCCGTCGACACATTATCGGTGTTGGGAACGAGACAGGCAGGGACCATGTACGTCGGCGACGAGCCGGAAGTGTTCCATTCCACTAGAACCGCGGTCCTGGGCCTGCAGAGCGGCCTCGCGCCGCCCGACGACGAACCGGATCCGGCGGGCTGGGTGAAAGCCCGGATCAACTCCGTAGAAGACCTGGCATTCATCGTCCGGGGACACCCCGTTTCCTTCACGAATACGGAGGAATACGAGGACGATCTACTAGCCTACGCCGGGCTCCGGGTAAGCATCACTGGTTTTTGGGTGAGCGAGCGGATTGAGATCGAAGAGATCGTGCTCGCGAGCGAAGGGCGCCGCTGACTGCCCTAGGCTCCGGCGAGCCAAATCTCCATCTGAACATTGCATCGATCGTAAGGCGAAGCCCCGCCCTCGAACGGCTTGAACCCCAACTTGTGGTAAAGATTGATTGCCGGCTCCAGGATGGTGTTCGATTCCAGATAGACCCTCCACCTCGCGAGCACGGTCTAGCAGGGACTGAGTCACCACCCGATCCCCCTGCCACGGACACGCTCGTCGACGGCCATCTTGGCGAGCTCGTAGGACCCGTTCCCCATGGGGATGAGAGCGACCGTGCCTACGGCCTCGCCATCGTACAGCGCCATGAGAATGGCGCCGCCGGGCTCGAGGATCTTCTCCTGCGGATGGTCGAGATGGAGGCGGTCCGCGTCCTCGACCTCCCAGTTATGGTTGAACCAGTCGAGGTTCAATTGGCGAAACGCGTCGGCATGTTCGAGCCGGAAGTCGACGATCTCGACTCTCTCAGCTTCGCGCCGGTCGATCCCCATGGAGTCGATCTCCTCAAGAATTACGAAGGCGACAAAATATCTCCGTCTTAGCCGCCGGCAATGGCAGATCGACCTACACGCCCGGGCGCTGAAGACGACCCCTGGCCAGCGGGCCCGGCGAAGCTCATCCTCCATGCTCTGAGGGAGAAATCGAGTCGAGAAATCCAAGAAGCCGAGGGATCGAAGAACATGACCTTTACGACGATCAACCCCGCCACCGAAGAGATCCTGGCGGAGTACCCCGTGATGTCCGATTCACAGGTCGAGGACATTCTTCGGGAGACCGACGCGGCCTTCGACTCATGGCGACGGGTGGCACTCAGCGATCGCGCGGAGCACTTACGAGCGCTGGCCACCAAGCTGCGTGAGGGCGAAGCGGGGTACGCCGATCTGATGAGCAGAGAGATGGGCAAGCCGCTGGCCCAGGCCGTGGGGGAGGTCGAGAAGTGCGCGTGGGTGTGCGATTATTACGCGGACAACGCCGCGGAATTCCTGGCCGACACGCCCGTTGAGTCCGACGCCTCCCAAAGTTTCGTGACCTACCAGCCCCTGGGTGTCGTGCTCGCCATAATGCCCTGGAACTTCCCGTTTTGGCAGGTCATGCGTTTCGCGGCTCCGACCATGACAGCCGGCAATACGGGCATCCTCAAACACGCGCCCAACGTCACCGGCTGTGCGATGGCCCTCGAGGAGTTGTTCGAAGCGGCGGGTTATCCCGACCATGTCTTCCGCACGCTGGTCGTGGACGTGCCGGCCGTCGAGCGCGTCATTCGGGACGATCGAATCAAGGCGGTGACGTTGACTGGAAGCAACCGAGCCGGAGAGG
>CAUZVZ010000032.1:0-21859 GCA_963583605.1 Gemmatimonadales bacterium UBA6960 | reverse complement strand
CAGGCCCAGCCCGATGATGAGCTGAATGCCGTTGATGTAGTCTCTCGGCTGAAGCAGTAACCAGACCGGAAGCATTGACGCGATCGTGGCGTACGCGAACAGGATTATGATCCACTGCGGAGCCGCTCCGAGACCCATGAAGGTCTGTGGCAATTCCACCGGAAAGCGCTCCCCCAAATACATCACCGAATAAAGCATGATGACGCCCACGACTGTGGGCCATAATAGCGGGACCTTCATCTTATAGATCAGCACCCCGATCACCACGGCCACCGCGATCGCGCTCCAGGACGGAATCACGCTGCTCGGCGTTGCCACGAAAGCATTGGAGATCGAGACGGCGAACACGGCGTTGACCATCATCAACAGGAAGAAGATCACGATCATGAACAGCGTGCGTGCACGGAGACTCACGACATCGCCCGTCAGCGATCCGATCGACCGCCCCTGGTTACGGACGCTCGCCCAAATCGCGCCGAAGTCGTGCACGCCGGCGAAGAAAATCGTGCCGCCGATCACCCATATGAACGCAGGCAACCACCCCCAGATGACGGCGATGGCAGGTCCGATGATGGGCGCCGCACCAGCAACGGAAGTGAAGTGGTGTCCCCAGAGCACGACCCTGTTCGTGGGAGTGAAGTCCACATCGTCCCGCATCGAGTGGGCCGGTGTCTCGAAATTCGGATCGAGCTGATAGATCTTCTCAGCGATGAACTTCGAGTAGACAAAATAGCCGACGGCTATGAGTACCATTCCGATGAGTGCCGGGACGATCGCGGTCATAGCTCAACCAGTATCAAAGGTGGATCCGGACAGCCGAGTGGCAATGTACGGAAAAAAATCGCTCGCGTCAGCCCTGCGTGTGGAGGAAGTCGGTAAAGCCGGCGTCGTAATCGGAGAGACCGTTCTGCCCGGTCATCTTCATACGCTCTTCCATGATCGGCTTCATGACCGTCCACACGGCCCGCTCGTAAGCCGTGGGCTCAGGCCGAATCGCATGGAAGTCCTTCGCCAGTTCCTCGCGAAGGCGCGACTCATCCACCAGGCGGTGATAGTGCTCGAGGTCTCCATCCGCCAAGACCCGCAGGTTGCGGTGCGTACGCTCGGCGAGGGCGGCTTGCACGAGCACCGGGTGGCCCGAGGTGCTGAGCGCCAGATAGGCGATGGCCTGCGCCTGGAGCTCCTTGTAGTAGCCTTTTCTGTGGCAGAACTCGTGTGCGATGATGTGCGGCTCGAAGACGCCCGAGTCCCGGAAAATCGTGACGTCGCCGGAGAGGATGTCACACGCACCCAGAGCGAAAGGGAACAAGAGCTTGGCGAGGGCCACGCTGCGGACTTCGGAGCTCGTCTCGACGCGCTGCCCGGTGATCGAGGCGATGTAGGTGGTCAAATGCTCGTTCGCGACCCGGGCCAACTCTTCTCGAGAAAGCTCCACCGGCTGGTAGTCCCGGTTGAGGACGGCGACGAGGTCCAAGACCTCTTCCCGCCGCGCCTCCTCGCTCATCGGCTCGAGGGCCGACGGGTCCTGGCCGAATGCCTCCTCGAAGTCGATCGGGCGGGCGTCCTGCCGGGCGAGCCAGTCGCTCAGCGCGCTCCCGGCGTAAGCCCCCAAGGCGACGGCTTGGACGATGCGGCCGGGCACGCTTGCTCGGAACAGGAGACGGGATGCCAAGGGAGCCAGCATGAACACGTCGGCAAGAGCAAACGGTACGTACGTCGCTTGGTTGGGGATTTCTACGCGGTCCATAGCCACCTCTTACCACGCCCGGTGGCCGTGGGTCCCTCATTGCGGGGCGGTACCCTGAGGGTACAATGGTTCGAAATGCCATTCGTTCTCTTCTCCCTGGGCCTACTCCTCCTTCCGGGAGAAAGTCTGGCTCAGAGCCGCAGCCGTGATGCCTGGTTTCCGGACGTGGCATACTTTTCCCGGCCGACAGCTTCGGTCCGCGAGCCGACATTCGCGGTCGGGATGCTGTGGAGCACGGTGTTCCGAGAGCGGTTCGACCCCGTCGAACGCTCACCGTTCGACCCCCAGGGCGGAAGCGGGCTGGAGACTGACCTCCAGGGCGAAGCGGCAATCGGGGGCACCGTCCGGATCTGGCAACCGGCACAGTGGATCGATGGGGGACTCACGCTCGGCATTCAAGCTGGAGTTTTCGGCCGTTTTCGGCTCGAGGTCCCGGGCAACGACCTAGTGGCCTCCGACTGGATCGTGGCTCTTCCGGCGGAGATCGCGCGCGGACCCTGGTCCGGGCGCTTACGCCTTCTGCACTGGAGTGCTCACATAGGCGACGAGTTGATGGAGGCCGGTGTGGAACGTGTCGACTTCACCACGGAGACACTCGAGGCCCTGGTGGCCTATGAGCCCGGCGATTTTCGTTTTTACGGAGGCGGAGGCCTGGTGATCCGTTCGAGCCTCGAGAACGAGCCCCAGTTGGGTCCGGCCTTTTCCGATGACCTGCTTGTCCGTTTGGGCGCCGACGCCCGCGTGCGCCCGTGGGACCGGGACGACGTAACGCTAGACGGCGGAGTGGACTGGCAGAGCAGTGACCGCACGGAGTGGGCGAGCCAGTTTTCCATTCGGCTCGGCGTCAGCGTGCGTGACGGTGCCCGCTCAGCCCAGTTGAGCGGCGTCTACCACCGGGGGCCGTCGCCCATGGGTCAATTCTTCCTCACCGACGAGCGATACTGGGGCATCGAGTTGATCCTCGAGCCGTGAGCGGCGTACGTTCGGGCGTCTTCGAATCTACGGATCCCGCTATTTCCGAAGTCCAACACATCGCCCTGAGGCCGACGCGCTGTTGTTCACACCCGCCCTGGGTAAGTCGAAGCCCGCAAACGAAAGGAAGACCGACATGCGGTTACGAGTGACGATCTCCCGTCGATGACCACCCCCGGAGACGGCGTATCCTCTCGCTCTTCCGTCGGCGAACCTTCGACCGGGAAGAAGGTGGTGTGGGGGTGGGCGCTCTACGACTTCGGCAATTCTGCGTTCTTTACGGTGATTTTGACCTTTACTTACGCGGTATTCTTCGCCGAGGAGATCGTCCCGGACGGAACCATCGGTTCGGTAGTTTGGGCAACCGGGGTCACGGTATCGGGCCTAATCGTCGCAGTGAGTTCGCCCTTCTTGGGCGCACTCGCAGACCGCGGAGGGCACCGTCGGCGCTATCTGTTCATCACCACGGCCGTCGCAGTTTTGGGAACGGCGCTCCTCTACTTTCCGACTCCGGGAGAGGTGCGCCTAGCCCTCGTGATCTTCGTGATTGCCAACGTCGCGGCAGAGTTGGCGAGTGGCGTATTTTACAACTCGTACCTGCCCGAAATCTCCACGCCGGACAATATCGGCAAGATCTCAGGCTACGGGTGGTCTCTGGGGTACCTGGGCGGGCTCCTCGTCTTGGGGATCACGCTGGTCGGCTTCGTCTTCCCTGACTCGCCCTGGTTCGGCCTCTCGACAGGCGAGGAGGGGCTGTTCCAAAACATTCGGGCCACCACGGTGGTGGCCGCCGTGTGGTTCGCGGTCTTCGCCATCCCGATGTTTCTGTGGGTTCCCGAGCCCGAACACCCCCGTGCTCCCCCTCTCGGTGAACTCCTGCGAGGTACGGTCAGCCAGCTCGGGAACACGTTCAAGCACATCCAACGCTACGGTCAGATCGCTAGGCTACTGTTCGCCCGCATGATCTACAACGACGGCCTCGGAATCATCTTCGCGATCGGGGTGATCTACACCGTCGAGGTCTTTGGCTTTACGATCACGCAGGCGATGATGTTCGGTTTGGCGATCAACGTTACCGCCGGTCTGGGCGCGTTTGCGATGGGGTTTCTCGACGACCGAATCGGTGGCAAGAAGACGATCCTCATCTCTCTGGTCGGGCTGACGCTCGCAGTCCTGTGGGCTACGCTCGCCCCGGCCGAGAGCACCACCTCCCTGTACATGGCCGGGTTAGCAATCGGTATATTCATGGGCCCCAATCAAGCCGCAAGCCGTTCACTCCTTGGCCGTTTTGTCCCTCAGGAAAAAGAGACGGAGTTCTATGGTTTCTTCGCCTTCTCAGGGAAAGCCACCGCATTCTTGGGACCAACCATCTACGGTGTCATGACGACCGCCTTCGGAAACCCTAGATATGGCGTGGGTGCGATCATGGTCTTTTTCCTCGTCGGAGGACTGATCCTGGCCACGGTCGACGAGGTGGCGGGTGTGGCCGCGAGCGGCCGGGCCTCGGCCTCATAATCATGCGCATTGTCGCCGGAAAGCACGCGGGTCGGCACCTGACCTCCCCGGCCAAGCGGATTCGGCCTACCGCAGAGAACATCCGAGACCGCTGGCTCGGCCGTCTGAAGGACGACCTTGATGGTGCGCGGGTGTTGGATCTCTTCGCGGGCTCCGGAGCACTGGGGCTTGAGGCGCTTTCCCGGGGCGCCGCTTTGGCGGATTTCGTGGAAAACGGTGCAGAAGCGCTCCACTCCCTCAAGGCGAACGTCGCCGCGCTCCGAGAGAAGAAGCGCACGCGCATATTCAAAAGAGACGCCATCATCTTCGCTGAGGCACTGGATGAACACAGCTACGACATCGCGTTCGTGGACGCGCCCTACGGGTCGAAGAAGCTGGATCGTATCATCGGAACTTGGGCGGCTTGTCACTTCGCCGAAATCCTCAGCGTGGAGCATGCACGCGACCACGTTCTCCCGAATGAGCGGCTCCGAGGCCGCACGCGGCTCAGCGGCGAGACCGGGGTGACGATCTTCCGCGCCTCTATCGTCGAGGGGCTGCACGCGGCGACCCTGGCGCAGGCTCCCTCGAAAAGATGACCAGAGGGTGCCAATCCCCACCCCGACCGCCAGCAACACCGGCACGATGCTCTCGTGCATGAGCCGGTGCGCGGTGCTCCCCACGAATTTTTCGAGTGCCGGATGGCCGCGGTGGGGCCCCGCCAATGCAGCCCTCCTTGGCAGATGGCGGACACGACGACAGACGAGTGGTGCCTGGTCCGTCTATCCCAACCTACGCACCGGAACGGCACGAGCCGGTTGGGCAATCCCGGGAAATACTGTCAGGATTTCCCCCACCCGGCTTCGTGACCTCTCCGGCTTCGGCGACTCCACTTCCCGCAGAAGTCACCCGGCTTAGAATCCATCCAGAGATCGCCTGAACAAGTGACCCCTGAAGGACCCCCCGAATGGAGCACCCGATGGCGAGGTTGAGGGTCTACGCACTCGCGCTAGCGATGACGCTTGCGGCATGTGTCCCGGGCGCCGGATCACAGTCCGCAACCGTCATGGACGAGGTCGCCGAATCCTACGTGCGCTTGGTTCTCGCCGTGGGAGAGCACGACACGGATTACGTCGACGCGTACTACGGTCCTCAGGAATGGCGGGACGAAGTCACCGCCGAGCAACTCGGATTGTCCGCCATCGCGGCCCGAGCCGATGCGCTGATCGAACGGCTCCGCGCTGTCGATGCTCCGGACCAGGGGTTGGAGCGCCTACGCTACACGTACCTCGCAACGCAGTTGGGGTCGCTCACCGCCCGCGTGGACATGTTGGGGGGTCGCACGATGACCTTCGACGAAGAGTCTCGGGCACTCTACGACGCGGTCGCACCGACCAACCCGGGCGAGTACTACGCCTCGATTCTAGAAGAACTCGATGACGTTCTTCCGCCGGGTGGATCGATCACGGAGCGTTTCGGGGAATTTCGGTCCGCCTACGTGATTCCACCCGACCGACTCGACGCCGTGTTCATGCGGGCCATCGAGGAGTGCCGCGAGCGCACCCTTGAATATGTCGACCTGCCCGAGGGGGAGAGCTTCGTGGTCGAGTACGTCACGGATCAGTCGTGGAGCGGCTACAACTGGTACCAAGGGGGTTACCACAGCTTGATCCAGGTCAACGTCGATTTCCCCAGCCTGATCGACCGGGCCGTGGACCTGGCCTGCCATGAGGGCTATCCGGGGCATCACACCTATAACGCACTGTTGGAGCACGATTTGGTGAACGAGAGGGGGTGGCCTGAATATTCAGTGTACGCCCTCTTCAGCCCCCAGTCGTTCATCGCCGAGGGCAGCGCCAACTTCGGGATCGAGATGGCCTTTCCGGGGAACGAGCGACTCGAGTTCGAGCGTGACGTCCTATTCCCGATCGCCGGCCTGGACCCTAGCACGGCGGAGAGCTACTACCGAGTACAAGACCTCGTCGCCCGCATGAACTACGCGGGAAACGAGGCCGCACGACTCTACATCGACGGTGACGTCGACGCCGACGGAGCCGTCGACTGGCTGGTACGTTATGCGATGTACAGCCCCGGAGGCGCTCGCCAACGTCTGCGCTTCGTCGACCAGTACCGAAGCTACGTCATCAACTACAATCTCGGACTCGATCTCGTGAGAGATTACGTGGACGGTGACGGCACGGGCGGTGCTCGGGCCGGGGCTACTCCCGACGTGCGCTGGGACCGCTTCATGCGGCTGCTCGCGTCGCCGAGGTTGCCAGGGGATTTGTAGAGTCTCAGATCCGAAGCAGCCGGTTCATCTTGATCGTGAATCCCCGGTTCGAGAGATCGGACCACCGATCCAGGACGTCGGTGTCCCGGTCCTCCGTGTAGACGATGAAGATCTCACTGCCCGGCGCCCACTCCCAGCGGAACCGGAAATTACTGCTGAAGCTGTCCCTTCCATAATTGTACTGGACCAGGCCGCTCAAATACATGCGCGGACTGATGCTGTAATTCACGCGAGCCCTGGACACATGCTGGTTGAACTCGCCGTCGAACGCCTCTTGCGGGAGATTTATCCAGTTGAACTCGAGGCTGGGTTCGAGTGAGAGTTGCGGCAGGATTTCGATTCTGGCCCGGCTGAATCCGATCGACGTCCGATCGCCCGTGTAGTACTCGCCTTTCAGCAAGCTGAGGCGGCCCGAGTAGGGACGCTGGAGCCCGAAGTCGTAGCTCACCTGGACGTCTCGGAATGAATGGCGACCCGCGGGAATGGTCGCCCCGGAGATCCGTACGTCCTCGAGAAGCCTCTCGTAGCTGTCGTTGAACGTGACGCCGAAGTTGTCACTGTTTTCAAACTCGATCTGGAATCCCACCTGCCCGTCGCGGTTCTCCAGGGGACCGGCCTTCTCCCACGGATAGATCCGCTCGTCGATTTTCTCGATATATGCGAGACTCCCACTGAACCTCAGCTGACGGATCCAACTGATCGACCCGGGCCTGGGGCTGAATCGTCCGGAGACCGAACTCTGGCGGAATCCCTTCCGCCGCACGAATCCGATCTCGGGATTGAAGTCGTCCCCAACCAGGAGATGCTGGGCCTGAGCGCTCAACAGGTCTCCGCCGTAGCCGAAGCTGGCCCGATAGCTCTCGTCGTTACCGGTGAGCCCCTCGGTCTGAGTCTTCGCGTAGTATGTGACCAGGCTCAGGTTCTCGAAGAACGCAAACGAAGCGTCGACTCCGTACGCCTGATTGGACCCCGTGGAGACGGCGGACTGCGAACGGTTCTGGAAGAGGACTCCGACGCTGCTGCGCGCCAAGATGTCGCGACGAAGTCTGAGCACGCTGAAATTGGTCGACTTGATTCCCGGACCGTGGTCATCGGTCTGAATGTTCAGCACACCCACATCGAACGAGCCCACCTTCCCGGTAACCCTGCCCCCGCCCAGAATGGGAACCGGCTCGCCGTCCTGGAGGCCTATTTTCCTGCTGTAGAACAGCGTGGGCGTTCCTCCTCTCCCGCCACCACCGACGCCGCCCGAGACGCTCGGAGCAAAGTTGAAGATCCCCCGTCCCTCAAGGAAAAACTCCCTCTTCTCTGGGAAGAACAGGCTGAACCGAGTCAAGTTCACCTGCTGTTCGTCTACCTCGACCTGCGCGAAATCAGTGTTGAGGGTGAAATCTGCAGTGAGGTTCTCGGTGATCCCATACTTGACGTCCAGTCCCGCGTCGTAATCCCAATCGTTCACAATGCCACCGGGATCGATACGTTCCGACTTAAGCCCAGTGATGGCGTAGGGCTTGACCTCGAGGTTTCTACTCGCAGGCGGTGCCTCAAGTCCCACGAGCGTTCCAGCCATCGACACCCGGAACGACCCTGTCGCACCCGATCCGACCACCGCCAACGGCAGGGGCGTGAGAAAATTCCACTCGTTCTTACGACGGATCGCGCGCCTCAACTGGAGTCCCCAAATCTGATCCCTGCCTGGGCGATAACGCAGTGACTTAAACGGAATCGCCATCTCAACGGTCCAGCCACCATCAAAGCGCCCGGTTCGGACATCCCAGATCGGGTTCCAGTCAGTGTTCGGGTTTCCCTCGTTCGTGATCTGGAATTCGGCGAGGGCACCGAGCGGGTTCGTGTAGAACATGACTCCGTTCCGGCGATCGTAATATGTATCGAACATTACTCCAAACGTGTCGTTCTGTCGGAGTTGGCCCGTGTCGCGCCGCATTTCGTTCGCCACCCACTCGCTCTCCGGTGCAGAGTCCCAGGCCCGCGCCGAGACGTAGATATTCCTGTCATCGAAGGTGATCCAGACCTCCGTCCGTTCGGTCGGGGTAGCGAACTCATCGGGAAGAGCCTGAACGAAATCCGTGATCGAGGGAATGGTCCCGTAGAACGCTTCCTCCAACTCGCCGTCAATGTCTATCACCTCGGTCAAGCGAACCGCCCGAACCGTGGCGTTCCCCATGTCATCTCGGTTGATCACTTCGGGGGCAAGCGGCGGTGGCGGCCCCAGGATTGCCGAAACGTCTGCCTCTGTAGAAGGGGGCACTTGGGCAGCCACGGTGGCCGGGCCGGCAAGCAGGGCAGCCACGGTGAACATTACTACGGTCCACAGGGTCTCGAAGCGGGATTCGTGGCGGGTGATGTGCGGCATGTATTTACTCGTCGCCCCCACTGCGCGGGGGCGGAGAAGGCACGTGAATTCGAGAGATCTCGTTGTATCCAATCACAAGATACACTGACGGGGGTCTTTGTTGGGTCCTGTGAGATCACGGGCTCATTGGTTGAGCCTCATATGGATCGCCCAGCTCACGGGAGCCTATACGTCACCACCTGGTCGGTAGCGGCCAGCGCCACGTACTGATTCCCGTCGGACCCCTGGTAGGTCATCGGGTTCGCGTTTCCACGCCGGTCCAGCCGGGTCACCCAGAGTTCGCGACCGGTCGCGACCTCAAGGGCACGAAAGCGGCTATCGTCGGTCGCCGCGATGAAGAGCAGGCCGCTAGCGGTGACGATCGCGGCCGCACGTCCGGGGCGTCCGGTGTTCTGCCGGTCCGCGGGCAGCCCATCCGTGACGCCGAGCGGCTGTTGCCACACGATGTCGCCCGTCGCACCGTCGACGGCGGTGAGTCGGCCCCACGGGGGCTTTTGGCACGGCCAGCGTGCATCCCCCATCTGCACGTCGAAACTCGACGGGCGTGGTCCGCTTCTGCGGTACGGAAGCGGAGCGCCCGGCTCAGCGTCTTCCATCCAGCCCAACGCGCCGATGTCCTGGCTGAACACGAAGACGTACCCAGAGTTGGGATCGAATGAGGCGCCGCCCCAGTTGGGGCCGCCGACCAGTCCGGGGAACAGGAGCGTGGTCCGGCCGGACGAGCCGGCGGCGCGATACGCCCACGGCGTGAACGCCCCGGCGTTGTAGATCTCTCCTGTGCGCTCGACCAGCTCGGCGCAGGCTGCAGCGTGCTCGAGGGAGGTGTCCTCAGCAGTGACCAGATCGGCCGGCTCGTAGCTGACCCGGGTCAGGGCCGGCGGGTTCACGGGGATGGGCTGGGTCGGGAAGGTCTCTTCGCCGGGCACGTCGCTCTGCGCCACCGGCCGCTCTTCCACCCCGTAGAGCGGCTCACCGGTGTCGCGGTCGAGCAGGTACAAGTAGCCCGACTTGGTGGTCACGCCGAGCGCTGCGACCGTTCCACCATCGCCGCCTCCATCACGCGGAACGTCGAACAGCACGGGCGGCGCGGGCGGGTCGTGGTCCCACAGGTCGTGATGGATGGTCTGGAAGTGCCATACGTACTCGCCGGTCCGGATGTCCACCGCGACCAAAGCGTTCGCGAACAAATTGGCGCCCGCCCGGTCTCCCCCGTAGGCGAAGGGGATGGGCGAGGCAAGGGGCACATACAGGTGTCCGCGCTGCTCGTCCATGGTGAAATAGAACGGCCAGGCGTTGGCTCCGAGGCGGCCCTGCCAGCTGTCTCCCGCCCAGGTGTCGTGTCCTACGCTGCCGGGCTGCGGAACAGAGCTGAACTCCCAAATCTTCTCACCCGTGCGAGCATCGAATGCCCGCGGGTTGCCGATGCCTCCGGGGGCCCCACGAGGGGTGTTGGCGCCGACCACGACGATGTTCTCGTAGACCAGCGGTACTGAGATGTATGGGATCCCCATGTCGATCTCGCCCGACTGTCCGAAGTCTGTCGCCGGTGTGCCGGTCGCCGCGTCGAGCGCGATCAGACGCCGCCTGGAGCTGAAGAAGATGCGCGGCGGGATGCCATCCTCACCCGCCCAATAGGAAACACCGCGCCGCGACGGGGCACCGTCGACGATGGAATGCCACCAGATCTGCTCGCCCGTCGTCGCGTCGAGCGCGACCACGCGGTCCACGGTCGGAAGGTACATGACGTCACCGATCACGATCGGCGTTGCCTGTGAGTTCGGCTCCTGGCTTCCCTGCCCCGGACCGCCGCCTAGCAACGTGGGCGTTCGCAGCGAGTAGCTCCAACCCTGAGTCAAGCTCGCCACGTTGTCGGGCGTGATCTGGGTCAGCGGCGAATAGCCGGTCCCGCGCAGATCGCCACGATACATCGGCCAGTCGACGTGCGTCGGCGCGTCGAGCCCTCGTGGGGCACAGCCGGACGCGACGAGAGCGACCGCGAGCAGCGCACTTGCACTCGCTCGCCTGAGGCGCGGGAAGCGCATGAGGTTCTCCGGTCTCACAGGCGGAAGCGTGGACGAGGGAGCCGGACTACTGGGCTCGGTTCACTTCTGAGGGTCCAAACGACAGCCACGTACCCTGGTATCCCTCTCCATACAGGTCTCCCTGCGTCCAATCGCAGACGCCTTCGGGGAAGATCTCTTCGAGGGCGGCCCACTCCGCGTCCGTGAACTCGACCTCGTAGTCGCCTCGATCGAGCGATTTCAGGTGACAGCTCACGATGTTGTTGGCGAGCGGCGCACCCGCGACCAGCCGGGGCGTCGAATAAGCCGGGTAGATCTGGCCACAGGTACCGGGCCCGTCATACGCGAGGGGCTCCTTCACGTTCACCCGTGCTGGGCCACGCGTGTCCCAGCAGTTGTCCACCACGTCGGCTGGCTTTGCCTGTACGACCTTCTCCGACAGCCCGATCGGATCGCCGTCGGCCTGAATGTTCATCAGCCAACGATCCATCTGTCGGAAGAGCACACCCAGATCCGGTCGGTCTTCCGTATAGCCCCACAGGCCGCCGACGTTCATGACGTGGTTGTCCGCATGACCGTTGGCCGCCGCCAGGCGAGCCCGCGTCGTGAACTGGTGGACGATCATGTGGATATCGCCACCCTCGCGGTGGTCCGTGTAACTCCGGAAGTCGATCACCGGAGTCGTGGCCAGTCCGGCGCCGCCGTAGAGGATCCGCCCGGTATCCAGGGCACGCCTGGCCGCGGTCGGATTGGCCCGGTGCCGCTCAGGCACATGATTGAGATCGGCGTCGTAGCCTCCGATATCCCGATTGAGGGCCAGGAACTGGGCTGTGGTGATCTGCCCGCTGTTCAAAACGTCGAGACCGTACTGGACTCCGTAGTTGTCCAACGGCCGCGCCGCGAACCCAGTCGACGGATCCACCTCGTACACGTTCACGGTGTGATCGTACACGGTGGCACGAATCCCGTCCGGATTCGACGAGCTATAGCGGAGGGGCTCGAGCTCGGGGAGGTCCACCTCCGCGCCTTGTTCCTCCTCAGAGGCCGTCGCCGAATATGTTGCGTCGATCCGTGCCGCGCCCCGACTCAGGTTCGGGACGCTCCCCAAGGAGCCGAATCCCGAAATCAGACGCTGCTCCTGCTCGGTGAAGTCGCGCGGAGCGACCTCGGTGAAGTAGAAGCTCAAGAGGCGCGCGTCGGCCAGTGTGAAGATCGTGGCCGATGTGACATCCGGGAAACTGGACGAGACGATGATCCCGTCGAAAACGCCCGGGTAGTTGTCGGCAGTCTGATGGCTCTGGTACGAGCCGCCTGAGCCGCCCGTGGCGATCGAGTACGTCGGCTCGCCGTAGCTCTCGACGAACCTCTCCTTGACCATGATGTGGGTCTCCGACGCCAGAAGGTCGTTACAGTTCTGGCCGAAGACGTTTAAAGAGGCCGATGTGAGGGCATAGCCCATTTCGAGCAGGCCCACGTCGAGTACCCTGCCCGTCGAGTTGCCTTGCTGGAACCAGCCACCCCGGCATCCACCGCCGTGGGTGTACACCAATTTTCCGTTCCAACCCGCGCTCCGCGTCCAGGGGTCGGGCGCAGGTGCGGCCGGATCGTGGAGCATCGCGCTCTGGTAGATCGCGCGGTTAATCGTGCCTGTCTGGACCCTGACTATGAACGGCACGGTTTGCGCGTCCAACGTCGTCACTTCGTCCATGTCGGCCGGCATCGCACCCGCTCGTGAATCGGTGTATGGCTTGAATTCTCCGTCCGACGTGGACAGGTACACATACTCGACCCGTGTCTCGACAGAACAATTATCGTCGAGCGGGGGTCCCAGCGTCCCGCCGGACGCCGTCGTGAATTCTTCGGTCTGGCAGAGGTGCGGCATTTCTTGGGGCCCGGAGATAAGCGGACCGGAGATCGGGTAGTTCGTGAGATGGAGGGCCGCCGTGGTGCCCGAGATGCGGGCCTCAATCTCGTTGTCACCGTTGCGGAGTCCCTCGACCAACCCGATCAGGGAGCCCCCGTACGCATCGGGGCTGAATTGTCCCGTTACGTTCTGACCATTTGCGGACACGCGGACTCCAGAAAGATCGAGGTCCTCGCCGGCCACGATCCGAAGCAGCACATCCCCACCGGTGACGAGGTACGGCTTCGTCGACACGCTTTCGATCCCCAACTCAGCACTACCGAGCTCATCGGACGTCTCAGTATTCGCGCGGAGACCTGCTTCGCTAGAACAGGCGCTCAACATCCCCAAAGCCCCGATCGTCGACAGAGCCAACAGCCACGCAGGATAAGCTCGAGATCTTTTCACGGGTCGCGCTCCTCAGAACAGTTCAACCTTCAGGCCGGGGCACCGCTTGATCGCTATGGCACCCAAACGTCGCGTATCTTAACCCCAGAGGGAGCACTACGCATGGGTTAGCCGAGCCGGCCGCTACTCCTCCGTTACCGTCATACTACCGTCGAGCCCACCGGGCATCGTCGAGACAAACGCGGTGTCCCTGGCCCGATTTTGTTGCGGCGCCCATTCTGCCGTGCCTGCAGCAGGAGGCGGAGGCTGGCTGGAACGCGCGCCTGCCGGGAAGCGGTGTTTTAACGTTCGCCGTCTTCTCTCGTCTAACGCCATAGCAGCAACTTCCCCGCCGTTGTATCGACCGTAACGCGAAGAGGATACTGTGAACGCTTTGGAGAATAAGCTGTCGTCGGCCAGGAAAACCCACCATTCGGACTCCGTCATGCCCATCCGCCGTCCCGCAGACCTCCGCCTGATGCTCCTAACCCTCGTCATCACCGGCTGCGGCACTGTGACCCCGACGACCCCCTCCGGTAATGCGGATCTCACGGACCTCTCGACGTATTTCATCACCCCCGAGATCTGTAGGGATGACGTGGGTCCTGATTGTACCCAGCTTCGTTTAGGCGATTCACAACTGACGACCCTGGCTCCAGAACGGGGGAAGCTTTATGCCTGCAGGCCAGGGAACCCGGGGGCACCGGGAAGTAATCGGAGCAAAATCACTTGGATTGATGAGACTAACGGCACGTGGAACCTGTTAGTGAAACCCTTTCTTCCAGAGGGATCGTTCTCCCCACCTATCGGCACTTCAAGCGTTATAGAATCGGGATCAGATCGCATAATTTCCGGGAACAATTTACCGGTCGACGGTAAGATCGGAGACTGGCCGATGACTGATTATTCTGCTCTCCGTGCTATCGACGGGAACCCTGGGATTCCAGCCGAAAATAATTTTAGTTTCACTCTTCAGCTTAATCCCACTGAAGCTGTGACCCCATCTTGTGTCTCTCTTGGTCCAATCGGTATGACTCTCAACGGCGTTGTGTTCTATGACGCAGTGGACGGCCGTGGGAACGATGCGCTCGCCCACGAGATTGTGGACGTGCATGGTGGACATCCAGCACAGTCAGACTACCACTACCATTTCGTTCCATGGAGACTCGATGGAGTACCTTCTCTGGAGGATGGACATTCAGGATTGGTGGGCTATATCCGCGACGGGTTCGGAATCTACGGATACAAAGGTGCCGGCGGCGTGGAGCTCAGCAATGCCGATCTTGATGATTGCCACGGGCATGCTCATTCTCCGATCGGCTACCACTATCACGCGACCATCGAATACCCCTATACGATCGGCTGCTACCGCGGCACGCCGCTCTGATGGCACGGTCGATGTAACCTGTAGCCCTTCAACGATGAACCGTTGGCCCGCGGTAAGTACTTCGGGCAGCGCCTGCAACGCTGGGGACGACCATCGTGGTAGAGGGAGGGTGGCGTAGGATTCATCCGACCGTAGCGGGCGCACCTCGTCAGCACACTCTGAGGTTGCGGCCGTCGTTCCTGATGTCCAAGACAGTGCCATATCCGAACGTCACACCGGACCGTCCGTACACCCATTCCCCAAAGACGACGGAGTCCGGCGCTCCCATAACCGCGCTGACTTCGACGCGGGTGCTTCCCGACCCAAAGCAGCCGGTAGCCAGAGGCGGCTCTGCCGCCCCTGCAGGAGCGTCCGTGGCGGCCCCACCGGGGACCTGTTGTACAGAGTCCCCGTCAATCCCGGCCGCTGGTGAGGACCCCTGCCTGCCGTTGGCAGTTTCGCCGGCATCCATGAGCCCAGGCGCATCCGCGGGAGCTCTAATCAACACCACGATCGCCAACAACAGGACTAGACCAACCACGGAGGCCCCAACCGGGTATAGGCGGGTGTTGAGATTAGACATTCCGTTACGCATCTGCGCTCACGATCTTGTGCCCCCAGACTCCCATCTGCTATGGGGGTGGCGATCTTTCTACGTGAGGATAGAGGGGTCGGGACTCTCTCCTAGCGCCCCCGTGATGGCACGTAGGTCGCTATAGCCGTCGTGGAACGATCGGCGCTTGTCCCGAGGAGTGCACGCGTCACCCTGGCCCCGGTTCCCCGATCATCACGGACACGCAGGCGGCAGCCAGGGCAACCAAAAGAAGCGCGACCTTTTGTATCTCAGCCCCCTTTATCTTCTTAATTCAATTTTGATTTGAGGGTCTCCTGCCACCGCACTATTGCTAGACATGACATCTTCAATGGCGCCTGCAATATCAATATCAAACTCACTGAGAAAGCCTACATCCAGATCCTCCAACTCACTCAGTGAGCCCTCGAATTGAAAAACTGCCTCCTGATTAGAATCACTCATTCCATCAGAACGATCAGGTGCGGTGAGGTGTCCATTCAAGATTATTGAGCCTCCAATAAGCCCACCGATAATCAGCGCTGACACCACATTGTCTTTCATAATGCCCCTCGATACTCCCACGACCTCTAACGTGCAGATCTAACGAACGCACCCCCCTGAGATACCACCGCTCCGTAGACATTGCCAGCCGCGTCGACGGACACGCCTTCAGGGTTCGAGCCGTTGGGATAAGCGGCGACCGTACCGGAGATCAAGTAATCAACGATACCATCCCTCAGACTTCCCACTCGTATACCAGTGATCCAGCCTGGGTTCTGGGAGTTGCCGAACAGTGACTCGGAGTCGGCAACGTAGATGATATCGTCATCCGCAATGTAGATCCCACTCGGTCGGCCGAATTGCCTGAGTTCTCCGATATAGGTGCCATCAAGCTCCAAAATCTGTAGCCGATTGTTGCCCCGATCGCCTACGATAAGGCGGCCTTGAGAATCAATGTCTATGGCGTGGGGAGTGCGAAATTCTCCGGGTCCAGATCCGAGTCTTCCCCAGGAGGTGATGAAATTGCCATCCCGGTCGTATTTTGCGATACGTGCGACTGTCTCCGGTGGAGCAGTGAGGTTCTGGCCACCGTGACCATCTCCCACATAGATATTTCCTTCCCTGTCAGTAACCACATCATTGGGCGTGTTAAGCAACGGACCCCTGCCATCTCCGGGCGAGCCCGGTCGTCCAAGTGTGAGTAGGAGCTCGCCCTGGGGACTGAATTTGAAAACGGCGTGTCCCTTGCCAGCGCTGCTCGGGATATTGGGGTTCGGGCCGGCAGCATCCGTCACCCATACGTTACCGTCACGATCCACGTGCAATCCATGCGGGAAATTCAGAATCCCACCACCCAGCGTAGCTAGGACGTTACCCCGCGGATCAATCTTGAGTATAGGATCAAGGTCCGACGCGGCACAGGAGTTTGACCCACACCTGTCGATGGCCCAAATATGAACGCCATCGGGGTCGATATCAGTGCCGGCCGTGGATCCCCAGGTCCTTCCATCAGGCAAATTTACCCAGCCATCCTCACTACTGTAGGGATTAGGGAGACCATTTTCAGGGTAGATGTTCTGTATTCGGTCAAGGTGCTGGGCGACCGTCCCTGTTGGCAGTGCCAAGGACAACACGGAGCCGACCGCCACCAGTAATGGCAGCATGCTTCTTGAGAGCCTCATGGTACTCCTCCTCTTGTCTGTTTCTGGGACCCTAACAGCCTAATTGCTCTGCTCTATCGTACCTAGGTTTGGGAGCATTGAACATATCAATAAAAAATTCCACTCTGGAAAAACGCTAGAGGGAGTGGACGTGTCGGACGGAACGGAACGGAACGGACAAAGCCACCACATCCGGTGCCGTCGCTTCCTGTGCCCTATAAGCTATAGGCGAAAGCGCCCCCCCCACGCCCTCTATTACCGAACCTCTCCGAGATACCGGTCGAGCCAATCCAGTGTTTCCCGTGTCAAATCAATCTGAGGAATACCGTGCCCTCCCTCTGCGACGAAGTGCTTCTTATCTGCCTCATCGGTCCCGAGGAAATCAAAGAACGGCCGCGCCGATGTTTCGAGTGGATAGACCTGGTCGTACTCGCCACTCAGCATCAGCACCGGAAGCCGTACGCGTGGCACGAAATTGAACGGATCTACAACCGCTTGGGTGGCGAGTGGACTGAGGCCGGGCACGGTCAGCACCGCAGCTCGGAACCGCGGTTCGACCGCAAGCATGATCCCCCCCGTTCTACCGCCCCAGCTGAAGCCTAAATACGCGAATCGATCACTATCGATGTCGGGGCGTGTCTCTAGGTAGTCGAGCGAGCGCCCCATATCCTGACGCCATTGCAGCACGTGCTCGCGGTAATCGTTGCCCGGATCCTGGATCCGATACACGAGGTCGTCCTGGCGTTCAAATGTGCTCTGGTATACGGGAAACGCGAAGGCCCGATTGCTCCGTACGACCATCGAAATGGGCTCACTGGTGCCCCCCCTAGTGAACGCATCGAAGTCGGTCGCGGACAAAGCGTTCGATCCCGGGTGGAATACCACCGTCTGGAGCGGACCTGAGGTTTCCAGGGGCCGGAATAGGTAAAGCACCATGGGCTCCTGCGTATACCCAACGTCGAAGGTGATTTTCTCCCGGATGCCCACCGCTAGGGTATCGACATCCACCACCTGGGCGTTCAAGGGGGAGTCCTCATATTCGTAGAACCTCACCAATTCTGCATATAGCTCGTCGGAGGCCGGTGTGTCGCTGTAGAAGTCACGGACCTCCGGCTCCGTCGGCTGACTAGCCATAGCAAACTCACCCGGGTCTCCCAGGTTCGTCATCAGCCTCAGCCCGTTCGTCTCCGACCGATCGAAGGGGGGTTGGGGCTGGGTAAGGGCGAAGAGATACGGAGGATCGTTCCAGCCTCCTCCCGCGGTGTATCGCTGATTCCCGATTGCATTCACCAACCACTCACGTGCGTTCCCAGCCATGTCGTAGGCACCGACGGGGGATACCGCGGGAAACTCACCCACGGGCGTGAGGCCCTCTCCCCCGAAGTTGCTGAAGGGAACGATAAACTGGGCGGACATGAGTCCTGCCGCCAGAGACCAGTGGTAGACCGTGGGAAGGTTACGGCCCGCGAAATCGGCGTAAGCGGCCGCCTCGTACCAGCTGAGACCCACCACGGGATGATCGGCGGTCCCCTCGGAGAAACTGCCACCGGTCCACGTACTCGGGCCTGAGCGCCCGGTGAGATCGACGAATCGCGCCATCGCCTCCTCCCAGGTGAGTTCCTCGCCTTCCCGTTCGAACGGATGGGTCCAGTACTGTGGACTCCTGTACCCGTCGGCATCCACGAATTCCTTGAATTGGCGGTTCGTCACTTCGTATCGGTCGATGAGGAACTCGCCCAGACTAGCCGGCACGGCGTTGGCCAGGCGTGCCTCGACCAGTGCCGGACTGATGGCTCTTCCGGCCACGTGCAGGGCATCGGCCTGCACGTCGCTCGATCGGCGAAGTTGCACCGACGTCGAAACCGCGCGTGCACCTCGACCTACAACCTGTGGCACGTGTCCTTCCAACTCGATGCGAAACGCGACTCCACTCCGCGGGCCCTGCCACTCGACCGGCGTGGTCCCGATGAATTCGAATGCGAGGTCCGGTCTGTCGTAGGGCCTCCAAGAAACAGACGCACTCGGCGGATCCGAGATCACGCTCCTAGGTGCGGTGACGGACTCAAGCCTGGCCTCCCGCAAAGAATCCGGCACCTGAGGAGGGAGGGATGTCGCAAGGCCATAAGCCTCAAGCCAAGCCCCTCGATCCATGGCGTCGTCGACTCCCGCGATCGCCGACAGCACGATCGCTGTGGCGTCCACCCTCGACCCGCCTGCAAAGAGCATCCAAGCCGCCGCCACGACGCCCCAGAGTGCGAAGGCCAGAACACCGCCGCCGAATGCTTTTGGCCAGGTTAGTAGACCGGCGGCACCCGAAGAAGGCGCTGCTTCAGCAGCTACCGCATCTCCCGTATCTCCCGTGTCACGTCTCAGTGCGCCTTCCTGGACGAAGGCGGTCGCCAGCACGACGGGCAATCCGACAATGATCATCGCCAACGCAACCGAGGGAAACCAGACCGGTAGGTTGAGAGCCCCGCCCAACGTAGACACGACCTGAAGCACGAACCAGGACGCAACCACGTAGATCGAGAGTACCTGCCAGAGACTGCGGCGGTGGACCTCGCGAATCAGTTTTTTCAGGCGTCGCATATGGATCTCCCCGAAGTGCTCTCACAAAGTACGCGCATGAGCGGGCGAGTGAAAGACTGTTTCAAAGGCAGCGGGGGCATAGGAGGGGGACCGCATTGGGGGGTTAAGTGGCCCGCCTCAGCCTGTCCCCCTGGGACAGAACAGTGGAGAACTGGAGTGCCGGGTGAGCACACTGTGACCTCGCGGGCAGCCGACCGCTGAGGACCTCGAGTTCGAGCAGACCTTCCTCGAACACAACCCGCAGATCGCGCGGACCCTCATCATCATCCTACATCAGTGGAGCCAGCCGGGATCGAACCGGCTACCTATGAGAGACACACACCAGCCGCTCAAGTTCTGATTGAACGACGATGTATAGAAGTTGGGAACCCCCGTGTCAGTGTAGAACATGTAGCTCATGTTCGTGACGCTGCTGACGTCCCATGAATTGAGGTTCTGATTGAACGACGTGGCTCCGTCGAAGATGTAGCTCATGTCTGTGACGTCACTGGTGCATGTGGTCGCCACCGCTAGGTAATTCTCTGCATCAACAAGCGCGTCGATCTAAGCTTTCGATCGCTTGATATATGTGATGTCGTTGAAAACGCCTGTGTCGCCCACGTCGGCAGGTGAGCACATGACCGTCACACCGTTCGCTGCAGAGGTAGAACGCCTGAGCGACCGTCACACTCGCCGTCGCACTGAGTGATCCACTCGTCGCCGTGATCGTGTCCGTACCGTCTAGCTACCGAGGTCACCAGACCTGTGGATGATACCGTCGCAACTGCAGCGTCCGATGTAGCCCACGTCACCGTGGCACTCGCCATCGTCGCGCCGTTCTGGTCTTTGACCGTAGCAGAAATCTGGGATGTCGCGCCCAGCGAGGTGAAGCTAAGGCTGGTCACCGAAAGGGTGATTGAGGTTGCTACCGGAGTTGGTGTGGGCGTAGGAGTGGAATCGGGGGGGGGGGCTTTCGAGCACCCCCCCCCCCCGCTGCACCAGGCGGCGGGGCCATCTGAGGCCGGAGTCACTGGAGCTAGCGTCGGTGGCGATCGTTTGGACGCTCAATAGGAATACCTGAGCCCGGTCCTCAGGCTCGTATCCAGTGCGCTGATCCCGTCGGGCGGTCCTCCGTCGTAGCGAAGATCGAACGATACCGTGAGGGCCAACTTATCCGTCACGGAGGACGCGATTCGAAGGTTCGCGAGCGTCCGGATGTCGTCCCAATCGCCGACGGCGGGCTGTAGATAAGTCGTAGACGTGATCACGAGGTTCTCGTTCGGTACCAAACGCAGGGTCAGAAAGTAGCTCCCCCGGGTGCTGGTGGTGCGATCATCGTGCATCGCGGTCTCAGGGAGGTCCAGTCTCTCGTATTCCAACATGAGAGCGGCGCCCATACCAAACTGCCCCCATGCTCCGCTGGCGAAGGAGACCCGCACTCCGCCCCCGGTGACCATTCTGAAGTCGAGGAGTTGAGGACGGTCGTAGTTCAATTGCCCCCACCACTCCGGTGAGACGAGGTCGTTGTAATGGTAGGTCTGGCGATAGTGCAACAGACCGGACGATGCGAAGCGGGTCCCACTGATAAAACCGAGTCCCCCGTTTCCTACCACGAGCCGCGTTACCGATCCCGTCACCCTGTAGAGGCGTGCGTTGAGACCGATCTGGACCAACTCCACGTTTCCAGTCCGTAGGGTAAGATCCCCACCGAACGTGCCTGAGTATCCGAGCGGTGGATCGTCACTCCGGAGCGCCTCCACATCGACCTGAGCTGACATGGGTGAGGGAGCAGCTGCAGCGAGGGCGATGAGCAGCCTGAGGCCGTCGCGGTACAGGCAGTTGCAGCACCGGAGGCGCCTGCGGCGCAGAGGTGTGAGATGGGTCTTGGGAATCATAGATGGTTCGTTGAGGAGGCTCGAGCTGAGGATGTAGATGTCCTTAAGCTAACGGTGCGGGGGGAGGAGCGTCCTTCGGCTAGGCCAGCGCATCGGTGCGGCCCTCCTCCTGTCCTAGGTCGGACGACATCAGGAAGTGCTCAGCGCCGATCTCCTGGATGGCGGAGACATAGGCGTCCACCTTCTGGTTCTCCCGGTACGCCGCGTACCAGTCGATCTTGAGAACCGCGCCGGCGTCCGCGCTGGATAGCTGGTGTGGCTGGATGCCACGGAGGGGGCGGCTAGTTGCCGCTGGGATGCGCCTCTATCCACACCCACTGTGTTAGCGCACGGGAACTACCTGTAACCCAAGAATGAAGGACCAGTCTGTCTCCAGTTGAGGCCCATCTAGGTTGCGATACAGAGGGTAGAATCCCTCGAATGCAATGCGGAAAGCCTTCGCCTGCGGCAAATAAAAGTTCAAGCTGAAGCCAGCTTTAACTGTCTTGCCCGAACTTAGATCAGTTCTCGCTGTGGGGACCATCATAGGGTTGGCCATCGCATCCTTGCCCTCAATGTCCCCAACTGCACTCGTGTTCAATCGCAAGGCTGCAGAGATATTGCGATT
>CAUZVZ010000031.1:0-22157 GCA_963583605.1 Gemmatimonadales bacterium UBA6960 | reverse complement strand
GGTTGCGAGCTACAGAAGCGGCAATTAGGAGGACTTAGGCCCAGAGAAGGCCATCAGGACAGAGCGCCGGCCGGGATATCCCGGCTGGCGCTCTTCGTTGTCGAATGGCGCTCGAGGAAGCGGTTGCTCTAGCGCCATCCTGCCGTACCCCCGATGATATCCCGCCTTCCGGGGCAGGCCCGGGAGACGCACAAACGCGAGGCTTGAGGAAACGCGCATGGAGCAGGCTACGGTGACCGCAGGATCCACACTGCTGGAGAAGGTCAACGACGTGGTGCACGACCGGGTCGTGGGCCAGAACGAGGCGGTGGAGGGGCTGCTCGTCGCGCTCCTGACCGGAGGGCACATCCTCCTCGAGGGTTTGCCCGGCCTCGCGAAGACACTGATGGTGCGCACGCTCGCGCAGTCGATCCATACGGGCTTCCGCAGGATTCAGTTCACGCCTGACCTGCTCCCCACCGACATCATCGGGACGCCGATCTTCGACCAGTCGAGCGGTCAGTTCCGGGTCCAGAAGGGGCCCATCTTCTCAAACATCATCCTTGCAGACGAGATCAACCGGGCGCCGCCCAAGGTGCAGGCAGCACTCCTCGAGGCGATGGAGGAGGGCCAGGTCACGATCGCGGGGGACACGTATCCGCTCGACGCGCCCTTCATGGTGCTGGCCACGCAGAACCCGGTCGAGCTGCACGGGACGTATCCGCTCGCAGAGGCGCAGCTCGATCGCTTCGCGCTGAAGCTCGAGATCGGGTATCCGACGAAGGACGAAGAGAAGACCATCGTGCGCCGCGTCGCAGCCGCGGGCCAGAAGCCGATCGAAGCAGTCGCCACGGTGGAGGAGCTGGCCAGCGCGCGCGCGGCTGTCGCGAACGTCCATCTGGAGGAGAAGGTGCTCGACTACATCGTGGAGCTGATCTTCGCGACGCGTGAGCCCAGTGGGGTCGGCCTGGCAGACCTGGAGGACCTGATCGAGTTCGGTACGTCGCCGCGCGCGACGATCTTCCTGACCCGCGTCTCCCGCGCGAGGGCATACCTGCAGGGCCGCGACTACGTCATGCCCGACGACGCGAAGGCGATGGCGCCGGCCGTACTCTGCCACCGGCTGCGCACGACGTACGAGGCCGACGCCCGCGGAATCGACTCAGGCGAGATCGTGCGGCGGGTCCTGGACGCGGTGCCGGCCCCGTAGGCCTGATGAGGCAAAAGCTGCCGGTCGGCGGACAGCACCGCGACGCGACACACGTCTTCTCGAGGGAGATCGCCGCCCAGGTGCGCCGCATCGAGTTGCGTACGAAGGGCCTGGCGGAGTCGCTCTTCAGCGGCGAGTACCGCTCAGTCTTCAAGGGCCGCGGTCTCGAGTTCTCAGACGTGCGGGAGTACCAACCCGGCGACGACGTGCGCGCGATCGACTGGAACGTGACGGCACGCCGCGGTCACCTCTTCCTGAAGGAGTACGTCGAGGAGCGCGAGCTCACCGCTCTGCTGATCGTCGACCTCTCTGCATCCAAGGAGTTCGGCACCGGAGAGAAGTCGAACGCAACAATCGCGTCGGAGATCGCGGCGATCCTCGCCTTCGCAGCGGCGGGGAACAACGACCGCGTTGGTCTCCTGTTGGTCACCGACCACGTGGAGTTGTTCGTGCCGCCCGACTCAGGTCGCCGCCACGTGATGCGACTCGTCCTGGAGCTGCTCTCCTTCCGCCCGAGCGGTCGCGGCACCCGCCTATCGACTGCGCTGGAGTACGCTTCTCAAGTGCTGCACCGGCGCTCGGCAATCTTCCTCGTGAGCGATTTTCTGCTCGACGACGACACCGACCCCGAATTCGCGCGCGCGACCCGACTAGTGAAGCGCGATCACGACCTGGTGCCCATCCGACTCGCAGACCCGGGGGGCGCGGTGCTTCCGAACGTGGGGCTCCTGGCGCTCGTCGATCCGGAGACGGGCGAGCGGCTCATCGTCGATACCGGATCGGCCGCCAAGCGGCGGGGCTACGCCGAAGGAAAGGCGGCACAGCAGGACCGGATGACCGCGCTCTTCCGCGAGCTCCGGATGGATACCGTCGAAGTGAGCACCACTGAGGACTACGTGCCCACCCTCATCCGCTTTTTCCGTCAGCGGGAGCGGGTGTCGCGGTGAGGCTCGTGTGGTGCGTCGCGCTGGTGTGGGCACTCCAACCACTCTCGACAGCGGCGCAGAGCCCAGAACCGGTCGCAGTCCTGTCCGCCGACTCAGTGGAGATGGCTGAGGTCTTCGAGCTCCGCGTGGAGGTGCCGGTCCCAGGTGGAAGCATGGTCTACTTCCCCCCCAACGTGCCCTCCACCAGTGACGTCGAGAGCTTCACCCCGGTCGACTGGCGGGCCCGTCGCGGACCGAACAGCGGCGCGACGATCGAGCTAAGGTACGCGCTGATTCCGTTCGGAATGGGGAACATCGCCCTTCCCCGGGTGGACGTGATCACGATGCCGCTGGAGGACGAAACCGATGGGGAGGACATCCCGGGAGGATCGATCGTCGGCGTGTGGGAGGAGCGCCAGCAGACAATCCGGTATACGCGTAGCATCACGCCTCCGACGATCTGGGTGGAGCCGGTCTATTCGTCGGACGACGTCGTTGCGGGTATGTCGCCGAGGGGGCCTGGGGATGTGTTCGGCTTCAGTTGGAGCTGGCCCTCCATGGCGCTCCTTCTCCTCTTCTCGACGGTCACCGCCAGCGCCGTCGTCACCACGACGCGGGAGTGGCTCGCCCACCGCGCTGAGCCGGCACCGCTACCGCCGCCCGGCCCCACCCCTCTGGAAGAGGCCCGGAAGCAGGCGCTCACTGAGCTCGATCGGCTGTTGGCGACCGGCCCGTACCCGGCCGAGCACGCCCACGAGCTGTACGAGGAGAGCAGCGGCATCGTTCGCGGATACGTCGAGCGGCTCGATCCCGAGTGGGGGCCTGAGCTCACCAGCACAGAGCTCATGGACAGGCTGAAGGGCCGCTCGCCCGAGGGCGGGGTGCTCGCAGCTGAGTTGCGGACCGCCGAGGCCGTGAAGTTCGGGCGGCTGAGGCCCCACGCTGAGCCCACGGCCGAACACCTGACGGTGCTCCGGGCTTGGCTGGCCGGCAGACGGGAGGTCCGTTCGTGAGCTTCGCGTTCGCCCAACCCGGTTGGCTGATCCTCCTCGCGGCCGTCCCGATCTGGGTGTGGTGGATCATCCCGAAAGGGAGTGGGGCCATGCTCGTCGCGCGCGGGACCGAGGCGAGAGCTGTCTCGCTGCGAGCATGGATCGGGCGAGGCCTCGAGCTCGCGCCCCTTGTCCTGCGTGGGCTCGGCGTCACGGCGGTCATTCTCGCGCTCGCCCAGCCACGGATCGTCGAGACGTTCGAGGAACCGGTAGTCGAGGGCGTGGGCATCGCCGTCGCGATCGACCTGTCCACCTCGATGGGCGCCCGCGACTTGTCGCGGCGCGCATCGAGGATGCAGGCCGCTAAGCAGACCATCCTCGACTTCCTCGAGGGCCGCACCGACGACGTCGGCGTCATCTCCTTCGGCGGAGAGGCGCTCACCCGCGTGCCCCTGACGCACGATCACTACGTCGTGCGCGCCGCGATCGAGGACCTGGATTCCCGGCTACTTCTCGACGGAACCGACATCGCGGGTGCCATCGCGGCAGGGGCGGGGCTCCTGCGCGACGCGCCCCACAGCTCGAAGATACTGATCCTGGTGACCGACGGCGCCCACAACGGCGAGGGTCTCGAGCCGTCGCGTGCTGCGCGGGCCGCGGCGGCGTTCGGCGTCCGCATCTACGCGATCGCTATCGGCACCGATTACATGCTGAGGGACCGGCTCGCTGAGATGGAAACGGTCCTCATACAGGCCGCCTCCATTACGGACGGCCGCTACTTCCGCGCGACCGACCTCGACGCCCTGGAGGAGGTCTACGAGGAGATCGACCGCCTGGCCGCCCCCTCGGAGGAGATCGTCGAGCGGACGGAGGCCACCCCGATAGGCCTCTGGGTCCTGCTGGCGTCGCTGCCCATACTCCTTTCGGGGGCGGCGCTGCGCGGCTCGCGCTGGGGGGTGCTCCCGTGATCTTCGAGCGCCCCGAGCTCCTCGCGGTGGCTCCCCTCGCGGCGATCCTCTTCGCGTTCACGGTCGGGGCACACTGGCGTCGGCTCAGGGGGTTGGTGTCGGCCTACGAGCTGCCCGCCCTTCGCCGCCTGTTGCCGACCAGCACCGGACGCTTCCCCACCCAGCGGTTCCTGAGTCTCGTCGGCGCGGGGGCGCTCCTCGGCTTGGCCGCCGCCGGCCCGGTACTTTGGGACCCGGAGCCCCCCGAGCCGGTGCCTCCGCTCGACGTCGCCATCGCGGTCGATCTGTCGCTTTCGATGAACGCTGAGGGTGAAACGGGAAGTCGGATCGAGCGGGCAAGAGAGGCGATATACCGCCTCACGGAGGAGCTGCCTTCCGTCCGCTTCTCCCTCGTCGTCTTCGCCGGGTGGCCGTACGTGCTCGTGCCTCCCACCGACGATCCGGACGTGATCCGATACTTCGTGGACTCTCTCCAGCCCGAGGCGGTCCAGGAGGAGGACTGGGGCAACTCGCTGGGGAGCACCCTGGAGCTCGCCGGCAGCACCCTGGAGACCCGGCCGTCAGAGGATGGGCGTCAAGCCATCCTGGTCATCTCCGACGGCGACGTGTACGAGGACGAGGACGTGCTCGTGCGCGGGGCCGCAGACGCAGCCGCCCGTGGCTTCGAGGTCTGGATGGCCGGGCTGGGCTCTGAGGAGGAATCTGCGATCGCGATCGCAGGAGAGCCCGTTCTCGACGCAGTCGGCAGAGCCGTGGGCACGAGCCAGAACGCGGACGTCCTCAGCGCGATGGCCGAGGCCGGCCAGGGTCGCTACGAGGACATCACGGAGGACGAGGGGCTCGACGCCCTCGTCGACGACCTGCGCGACCTGAGCGGCGACTCACGGGAGGGTCCGGCCGAGCCGTTCGACACAACCGCGCTCTTCGCGATCTTGGCGATCCCGCTCCTGCTGTTGGAGGGCCTCGTCGACGCCCGTCGAGGAATCATCGGGGCCAGCACCAACCAAAGGCTAGACGACGGGCCGGATGCTGTCGGCGGCCACAGCGAAAAGGCCCGGGCCGCATGACCGACTCGATCTTCGGAAGCGGGTGGCGGGCGCTGCTCCTGGTCGGCCTCTCCGTCGTCGGCATCGCGCTCACGGTCAGGGCGGAGCGTGCGAGCGAGTCACGCGCCAACCGACTCCACCGCGCCGACCGGCTCGAGGAGGCCGCAGAGATCTACGTCGATAGGGCCGCGGAGGAGTCGGCCACCGAGCGGCTCCACTACAACCTCGGGACCACGCTGCTCCGAATGGGGAGCCCCGAGGCCGCTCTGGAGCTCACCAGCGCAACTGAGTCGGACAACGAGCGGGTGCGCGTCGGCGCCCACTACAACCTGGGGCTGTGGCGCCTCATCCAGGCGCTCTTGTCACAGAGCAGCGACTCGATCATCTACCAAGCGAGCCAAGCGGTCGAAGAGAACAAGGCCGCGCTTCGCCTGGATCCGAGTCACCCCGATGCGGGATGGAATCTCGCGTTCGCCCAAATTCTCATTGTGGAGGCTTCACCCGATTTCGACGTGGGCAACATAGACGAGCCGAACGGGGCACCCGACCTCGGCGAGATCCAGATCATCGAGGGCCCCTCACCCTTCGGGCAGGACGAAGGGTTTGGCGATCAGCCTTCCGAAGCCGAGGAAGAGGCGATCGCGCAGGAGGACCTCCTGCCGCTCACGCTGTCCGAGGCGAGCGACATCCTCGGGACGGGGCACCTCGACCCGTCCACCATGACGGGCAAGCTGCTGCTGAGGGAGGGACGCGCTCGACGCCGTCGGCAGAACGTCGTCGTGGGTCCGCCCTGGTAAGTTTGGAGCTCCACGCTGGAGCGAACTTCGACGCGTTGTGATGCCCCCGCCCGCGGTGTAGGTTAGGGCGAACTTTTTTCGGGGTGGATTTCTTCACGCCTTCTTCCGCATGGCCCACTTTTCAGGCGCACGGCCCTCTTTCGGACATAGATGAGCAGCGACGGAACCGCGGGCTACAACCCGTCCGAAGTAGAGGCCAAGTGGCAAGGTCGTTGGGATGAGCAAGGCACCAACGCCTTCACCAGCGACGCCCTCCGGACCGCTGAGGACCCGTACTACCAGTTGATGATGTTCCCCTACCCCTCCGCCGAGGGGCTCCACGTGGGCAACATCTATGCGTTCACCGGCGCGGACGTTCACGGACGTTTCCACCGCCTCACCGGTAAGCGAGTCTTCGAACCGATCGGCTTCGATGCGTTCGGTATCCACTCGGAGAACTTCGCGCTGAAGCAGGGCGTTCACCCGATGGACCTCATCCCGTCGAACGTCGCCAACTTCACCAGGCAGCTGCGGCGCATCGGCGGCATGTTCGACTGGGGCCATTCCGTCGACACGACCGATCCCGACTACTACCGCTGGACTCAGTGGATCTTCATTCAGCTGTTCAACGCTGGCTTGGCCGTACGCAAAGAAGCGCCGGTCAACTGGTGCCCCTCGTGCATGACGGTCCTAGCGAACGAGCAGGTGATTTCTGGACGCTGCGAGCGCTGTAATACGCCCGTCGAGCAGCGGCGCATCGCGCAGTGGTTCTTCCGGATCACGGAGTACGCGCAGCGGCTGCTCGACAATCTCGAGGATCTCGACTGGTCTGAGACCACCAAGAAGGCCCAGCAGAACTGGATCGGCCGAAGCGAAGGGGCGATCCTGCGCTTCCCGATCCAGCCTCCGGAGCAAGTGGACGAAGTGGATCCCCCGACCTTGGTTCTGGACCACGGATCCGGAGAGCAGGATCCCAGGGTGGACAAATCCCAGATCGATGTTTTCACCACGCGCCCCGACACGGTGTTCGGCGCGACCTACATGGTGCTCTCGCCCGAGCACCCACTGGTGGACGAAGTCACCGGTGAGGAGCAGGCAGGGGCCGTCGCGGCCTACCGTGAGCAGGCGGCCGCCAAGGATCTCGTGGCTCGCCAGAAGGTCGAGAAGACCAAGACGGGAGTGCATACAGGGGGTTATTGCCTGAATCCGGCCACCGGGCAGCCGATTCCCATCTGGGTGGCCGACTACGTGCTCATGGAATACGGAACCGGAGCCATCATGGCGGTGCCAGGCCACGACGAGCGCGACTTCGACTTCGCCGAGGCCATGGGACTGCCCATCGTGCGTGTGGTGGCGGGGGCGGACGACGATGCGGACACGCCGCTTTCCGAGGCGTATGCGGGCGACGGTGTAATGGTGAATTCGGGGCGTTTCGACGGAATGGCTGTCGCCGACGCCAAGCCGGCTATCGCGGCGTGGTTGGCCGAAAGCGGAAGCGGCGAGACCACGGTGAACTACCGCCTGCACGACTGGTGCATCTCGCGGCAACGTTACTGGGGTCCACCCATCCCGATCATCCACTGCGAAGCGTGCGGACCGGTACCGGTGCCCGAGGCGGATCTGCCGGTGGTGCTGCCAAGGGTCGAGGACTTCAAGCCGGACGATTCCGGCGTGAGCCCACTGGCGCGCGTCGAAGAGTGGTACCGGATCGACTGTCCCCAGTGCGGTGCCCCTGCTCGCAGAGAGACCGACGTCTCGGACACGTTCCTCGACAGTTCCTGGTATTTCCTGCGCTACCCGTCGACGGAGCACGCCGATGTGCCGTTCGACGGCGAGCTGATGCGCCGGTGGCTGCCTGTCGACTGCTACATCGGCGGGAACGAGCACGCCGTGCTCCATCTCCTCTATGCCCGCTTCGTCACGATGGCCCTCCATGACCTGGGCCACCTCGAATTCGATGAGCCGTTCAAGCGCTTCCGCGCCCACGGCATGATCATCCGAGAGGGCGCGAAGATGTCCAAGAGCAAGGGAAACGTGATCGTCCCTGACGAGATCATCGAACAATACGGAGCCGACACCTTCCGCACCTACCTCATGTTTCTGGGTCCGTACGAAGAGGGCGGAGACTATCAGGACGAGGGCATCCAGGGACCCCACGGGTTCCTGCATCGCGTGTACGAGACCGTCACCACCGCGGTCGGCGACGACGGGACCACCGGCGGCATCGGCAGCCCCGACGGGGACGGGGACGGTCGGGTCGCCCCCGACCCGGACGTCGAGCGCAAGCTCCACCAGACGATTCGCCAAGTTACACGGCAGATGCCTGAGCTCGGGTTCAACACGTCCATCGCCGCCATGATGGAGTACCTGAACACCGTTCGCGCCGGCGGCCGCACGGCCACCCCGAGCGAAGCCAAAGCCCTGGTCGTGATGATCGCACCCTTCGCCCCGCACATGGCCGAAGAGCTGTGGGCGCATCTGGGTCACGACAGCAGCATTTTCGAGGGGGCCAACTGGCCCTCATTCGATGAGGACAAGACGCGTGAGACATCCGTGAAGGTGGCCGTCCAGGTGAACGGGAAGCTCCGTGCCACGGTCGAGGGACCGGCCGGGATGGATCAGGATGCGGCCGAGGCCGCCGCGCGCTTCGATGAAAACGTCTCACGCTACCTCGACGGTGGCACCCTGAAGCGCGTCATCTACGTCCCCAACAGACTCCTGAACTTCGTGGTGGAGCAAGCCTAAATGGAGCCAATCCAGGCGGAGCAAACCCAAGTGGAGCAAACCTGATGCCCGAGTCCCCCACCGGCCTCTCACCCGAGCTCGACCAGCTCTGTATCGACGCGATCCGCGTGCTCTCGATGGACGCGGTTCAGCGAGCCAACTGCGGCCATCCGGGCACGCCGATGGCGCTCGCCCCGCTCGGGTACCTGCTCTGGACGCGGCACTTACGGCACAACCCGGCGGACCCGGCCTGGGCCGACAGGGATCGCTTCGTGCTGTCGGTGGGCCACGCATCGATGCTCATCTACTCGCTCCTTCATCTGACGGGCTACGACCTGTCGATGGAGGAGATCGTGAACTTCCGGCAGTGGGGATCGCTCACGCCGGGGCATCCTGAGCTGCGGCACACGCCCGGCGTCGAGACCACGACCGGGCCGCTCGGCCAGGGCGTCGCGAACTCGGTGGGGATGGCGCTTGCCGAACGCTGGCTCGCCGCACGATTCAACCGGCCCGGCCACGACGTGGTGGACCACTACACCTACGCGTTCTGCTCAGACGGAGATCTCATGGAGGGCATCTCCCACGAGGTTGCCGCGATGGCGGGGCACCAGAAGCTCAGCAAGCTCATCTGGGTCTTCGACGACAACCGCATCACCATCGAGGGGGGCACCGACCTGAGTACGGCCACGGACCAGGGCGATCGATTCCTCGGGTATCAGTGGCACGTTCAGCACGTCAACGACGGAACTGATCTCGTCGCCCTCGATCAGGCGCTCATCGCCGCCCGCGCCGCGACCGACCGTCCCTCGTTGATCGTCATGAAGACCCGGATCGGCGAGGGTAGCCCCAACAGGGCGGGTCACCATTCGACCCACGGAGCCCCGCTCGGTGAAGAGGAGATCGCCGCGACCAAGGCCAACCTCGCGTACCCTTCATTAGAGCCCTTCCACGTCGACCCGGACGGGCTCGCCGCGTGGCGCACTACAGCGGACCGTGGTGGCGAGCTCCAGGCCGACTGGAGCACACGTTTCCAGGCGTATCGGGCGGAGCACCCCGAGTTGGCTGAGGAGTTCGGCCGCATGATGGCCGGAGAGCTGGCCACGGGCTGGGACGCTGAGGTCCCCGGATACGAAAACATCGACAAGGCCGACGCCACCCGGTCGTGGTCCGGCAAGGTGCTCCAGGCCGTCGCCGCAGGCGTCCCCAATCTGATCGGTGGATCGGCCGACCTCGGATCGTCGAACAAGACCGACATCGACGACGGCGGGGATCTCTCGGCGAACAATCCGGAGGGCCGAGTGATCCACTTCGGTGTCCGTGAGCACGGCATGGCCGGCGTCATGAACGGCATGGCGCTTCACGGCGGCATCCGCCCGTTCGGCGGGACGTTTTTGATTTTCTCAGACTACATGCGGCCCTCCATCCGTTTGGCGGCGCTCATGGGCCTGCCGGTCACGTACGTGTTCACGCACGACTCGATCGGGCTCGGTGAGGACGGCCCCACACACCAGCCGATCGAACAGCTGATGAGCCTCCGGTCCATGCCGGACCTGTTGGACCTGCGACCCGCCGACGCGGCCGAGACCGCCGTGGCGTGGCGCATCGCGATGGAGCGAACCGAGGGCCCCACCTGGCTGTCGCTTACGCGGCAGAGCGTCCCCCCCTTGGACCGAACCGTGTTCGCCTCAGCTGAGGAGGCCCGCAGAGGGGCCTACGTGCTCGCCGAGGCCTCGAACTCCCCACCCCATGTCGTCCTCATCGCGAGCGGCTCCGAAGTCGGGCTGGCCCTGGAGGCCAAGGAGGCCCTGGAAGCTGAGGGAACCGCCACTCGAGTGGTCAGCATGCCGAGTTGGTGGCTTTTCACACAGCAGGACCCAGCATATCAAGACCTCGTGCTGCCTCCCCAGGTACCCGCCCGTGTGGCGGTCGAGGCGGGATCCACATTCGGATGGGCGCGCTGGGTCGGCGACGCCGGCGCAGCAGTGGGCATAGACCACTTCGGGGCCTCTGCCCCTGCCGAGACGCTCTACGAGCGCTTCGGCTTGACGTCTGAGGACGTCGTGGCGACGGCCCGGGCTTCCCTCGAAAAGATGGCCCGCGCAGGGGCCTAACCAGGAACCCGTTCCTGCTCTCAAGCATTCTGAAGGTGTTCAGGTTTGCTCGAGCGGGGGAATCACATGAAGAACGTCGCGGTCGTGGCTCTATTCACAGTGTCGGCTTGGGGCTGCACGCTCACCGATGCGCAGGCAGGACCTGAGGGAGACACACGTCACCGGACGAAGACGCCTCGCCGGCACCGGCCGTCCATCTAGGTGGCCGTCCGCCCTGATCGGGTTCCCGTCCGCGTGGGCGTCACCGTGTCCATCGACGTCATTTCCCCGGAGATGCCGGTGATGGGCCTCATGCGCTATCCAGGCGAGCCGTCCGGTCCGCATCCTTCAACTCCATGACGGAGAACAGCATCCGGCTTCTGGAGCACTCCCTCAGGGAGGGCGACTTTGCCGATTTCATCCACCGTGCCCAACAGGACCCCTCCACCTTGTCGCCTGGTGAGGTGGTACGCTGGGACGCCTACATGACCGCGGTCTACCGGCACTTCGGAAACCTCGTCTATCGGTACCGTGTCGGAGCTCTGGACCGGCAGATGTGGCAGTCGTACAGAAACACGCTCAAGAAGCACCTGTGCATGCCGTCGTGGCAAGCTTGGTTCGAGGAAAACAAGGTGGCTTTCAGCACGTCTCTGGTGGAGCTCGTGGGACGGATCGTCCGGGAATTGGAGGCTGAAGGGAAGATTGGGGCGCCTCAGTCCGAGCCGTAGTCCGCCAACACCTTATTCCTAGTCCGTCAACGCCTTCTTCAGTAACGCGGTCGACTCCGGCGAAAGCTCCAGGGCGGCCGCGGCCGCGTGGCCACGCTCAGTCATCTTCTTCCATGTCTTGCGGATGATGTCGATGGCCTTGTCCTCTCCGATGTCGTCACGTTTCAGGAAATCGTCGAGATGATGGTCCAGGAAGACCAGCGCCGCGGCGTCCTCGAGGGTCTGCACGTCCGCATCGGTCCGGAGGTTTCGCTTCTGGAGCAATGTCCGGACGCGCTCGATCGTTTCATCGTCGTAATCCGCGGCCCGAAGAAGCTCTGACGCTGTATCCGCGTGGAATGCGTACAGCGTTGTACGCCAACGGAGGTATCCACTCCGATCCATCGGATAAGCGCTACGCGGGATCTCCCACCTGCGGATGTGTTGGCTCCGGGCGGCGATGCGCAATGCTTCGGGGGCGTCCGGATCGAGCGCCTCGACCCATCCCTGCATTCGCATGCCGTACAGCAGTTCTTTGGGTTGGGCCATCCCGTCGTCGTCGAGTTCAGAGCTCAGGTCCTCGCCGTTGGCCTCGTCGATACTCCGGATGACGCGCTGAAATCGATCTGAGTCGCTCATGCTCCACAGAATACAGCCGGCCGTCGGAAACGCTAGCCGGGTACCTCCCCCGATGCAGCTTGCATGGAGCAAGACGCATACACATGGTAGTGGCACGTCCGGGAACGGGGTGAGATTCCCGGTTCCACCATCCACTTGAACGGGCACACGCCATGAAGACGCGTAGGGAGTTCCTGGCTCGGGCCTCGCGAGGCCTGTTGGGGCTCGGCGCGATTCCCGCGCTGGGGGGCACGTCCGCGGCCCGGACCGGCGCGTCATTCCCACAGGTCCGAGGGACCGGGCTGGTTTACGACGCCCGCTACCTCGATCACGTTCTGCCACCAAGCGGAGGAGCACCACACCCCGAGCGCCCGCTCCGGCTGCGTAGAATCAGCGAGGTTTTCGCCGCGCGAGGTCTCGACCGGGAGCTCACGCCCATTCCCCCCTCGTCGGATCCCCTTCCGTCCATTCGGCGGCACCACACCCCGGAGCACATCGAGTCCGTCCGATCGATCCCCGTCACCGGTCCCGTCGCGGAGCTGACCGTAGCCGGTGCCCTCGGGGGCATCGACGCCGTGGCCGGTGGGCAAGTGCGCAACGCGTTCTGTGCCATCCGACCCCCGGGTCACCACGCCAACAACACGGGCCAGGAGGAGGGCTTCTGTTTCTACAGCAACGCTGCGATCGCCGCTCGGTACGCGCAGGAGGTACACGGCTTCGGGAAGATCCTCATCATCGATTGGGACTACCACCACGGGAACGGCACTCAGAACGCGTTCTACAGTGATCCCTCAGTACTCTTTTTCTCAGCCCACGATTTTTTCGCGTACCCGGGCACCGGCCATCCGTCGCTGACGGGCGAGGGGGAGGGAGCGGGGCTCAACATCAACGCGCACCTGGACTGCGGTTCGAGGGACGCCGACATGCTGAGGCACTGGGACACTCAGCTTCTGCCTGCCGTGAGCCGATTTCGGCCCGACTTCATCATCCTGTCCGCCGGCTTCGACAGCCGTCAGGACGACTTACTGGGTTGTTTCGATCTCACCGACGACGTGTTCCGCCGCATGACGCGCATCTCGATGGACCTTGCGGACGACTACTGCGGAGGACGAATCGTGTCGTTGCTCGAAGGCGGGTACAACGTCGATGGGACGGCGCTCGCCACCGCCGCCCACGTGGAGACGCTGCTCGAGGGCGCCTGAGCCCCTTCTAATCACCAACGGATCCCAGAGTACATCGACAGTCTCGGCAACGACCACTCGGTCGAACCCCGGATGGCTTGGGTTGATCACCACGTTCCATCCCCAGGGCTGAGGCCACGAAGGAAGGCACGAGGACCGGCACCGATTCTTCTGAGGCCACCCAAGCGCTGCCGATCTGGCGCAATCGGACTTCGTCACGCCTGCCCGGATGTTCGGCAATATCCAGGGCGGGTACATCTAGGTCGTCGGGGATGACAATCCGCGACGCCACGCGATTTCGTGCAAGTCGGCCGCGCACGGCGTACACGAATTGCTCGAGCAAGGCCCCCTCATACCCACGCGAGGCGTACACCACCGGGGAGACCGACCGGATTCCAACGACCGCCCACCATCCCGGCCCCAAAGCCATCCAGAGGGTCGTAACGGCGGTGGCTGATCCGGAGGACGTCCAAGGCTGGTGCAGTGTCCCCTGATTAGACCGGCAGGCCCAGATCCATGGCCAAAAGGGTGCGCTCTACCTGTCGAGCCCCGATCTCAGAGAGCGCCGGGTCGATGGGCACCGCACCGCCCAACATGGGGTGCGGCGAAGTAAGGAACTCCGCGGCTCCCTCGTCGTTGCCCCACACGTCCGCCGCGGTAGCCAGCAACGAGGCCACGCGCACGATCTGCTCACCCTCCGCAGGCTTGAGCCGATTGCGGCGTTGGAGTGTGGCACGCGAGACGATGGCATCCACGTACTCTGAGGGACGGCGCACACCGAACCGCTTCAGCTCCGCCTGAAGCTCTTTCACGGCCTCGACCGGGAGTCCCTCCTCCACCGCCTTCCGGACCCTCTCCAGTCGTCCGGGAGCCGCGTACCCTGGACGGGTTTCCTTCACGACGAGGGCGCCCATTTGGCGATGCTCGGCGCTCAGTATTCCTTCATCTCAGAACTCCAATTAGTTCATATATATACATGGTTTCGTTCATATGAACCGATCACGCCAAGATCGCCTATCGGGCAAGTGCCAACCACGGCGCGGTTTCTTGTGCCGGCCAACGCCCCCGTGTCATGTTGTCACTGAGAAGCCTGTGGGATTGAGCGCAACAGGAGTGACGAGCCGTGAGCGACCAGATTAACGACACGAAGACTGCCGGTACGGCCGGTGTAGTGACCCGCCGAAGCTTGCTTCTGTCCCTTCCGGGTTTGGCCCTCGCTCGCCGCCGGCTGCTCGCGCAGGAGCAAGCCGCTCCACTTGCCGTTCTGGGGCTGCACCAAGTGACGCTCGCCGTATCCGACCTGGAGCGCTCTCTGGACTTCTATCAGGGACTCTTCGGCATGCCCGTGCAGGCGCGCCATGAAGGGACGATCCTTTTGCGTATTGGGGACGGACCGCACTTCATGGCGCTCACCGAGGCGGGCTCCCAGCCACCCAGTATCTCCCGCTTCGGCTTGGCCGTGGAGGACTACGATGTCGGCCGTATCGTGTCGACCTTGGCCGGTCACGACGTGACGCCAGGGGACTGGATGCAAACCAGTTCAGGGGTGGGGTGGAGCGGTGGTCCGATGCGGATAGGCATGACCAACCGGGGGGGCACACGGGAACTCCACATGGGCGATCCCAATGGTCTTGTGATTCAGTTGCACGATCCCAGCTACTGCGGTGGAGGCGGGTCGCTCGGCGACCGCTGTGGGCCTCCGGAGCCCTCGCCGACCGGGGGGTCGATCGCGCTCAGCGGACTGAGCCACCTCACCATCAACGTCCCCGATCCCGTGGTTACGAACGAGTTTTACCAGCAGACGTTCGGGATGGACATCCAGACCTACCAAGCCGCGTCGCCCCTGATGGGTGTCGGCCCCGGTGTGCACTTCCTGATGTTCACCTCCTCAGGCGGCGGAGGGGCCCGCATCAATCACATTTCCTTGAGCCTCGAGAATTTCGACGTCGAACGTATTCAGGGCGAGTTGGAAGAACACAGCATCATGCCCCGAGGTGAGGACCCGGCCGGTCCGCTTCAGCACCGGGTGTCCATGCGCATGCCGAATCGCGGCGGCGCGCCGGATGGGACGCCGGAACTCTACTTCAGCGATCCCGACGGCCTGTCGATCCAGCTTCAGGACGTGACCTACTGCGGCGGGGGGGGATACCTGGGCGGAGTGTGCCCCTGACATGTTCAATGCCATCGCCCACGCGGCCATGGTCACCATGCGGACGAGCGTCCAGAGAGTGCGGTGGGCCATGTGGGCCGTGCTGCCCTTGGTGGGAGCCTCAGCCTGCTTCAGCTCGTCCGCCAATACGGTCCCTACGGATGTTCAAGTGGGGTTCGGCTCCATCCTGATTCGGGTTGTTACGATGGGCGAGATGTTGGACCCGGATGGGTACACCGTGGCGATCGATGAGGACCGGAGCGACACGGTCAGGGTCAACGGGATGGTCGAGTTCGACCCCCTGCTTGCGGGAAGCTACGAGGTGTTTTTGACCGACTTGGCTGAGAACTGTAGGGTGGCCACCCCAAACCCCGTGTTGGCCACCGTGTTCAAGGACGACGTAAGTGAGATTCTGTTCAGCGTCACGTGCACCGCCACGCCCTAAGGAGGCCTGGTGGAAGAAGCCGTTTGAGTCGGAGCACCGCATGGCCCGGCTGTCGCGCCCTACTCGGCCTTGAGAAGCGCGACGGGATCCGTTAGAGAAGCTCGAAGGGCAGGAAGTAGGCTGGCGAGGACGGCGGTGGACAGAACGAGAGCGATGACCACGACATAGGTTGTGGTGTCGGTGGGGCTGACCCCGAAGACCAGGCCCTGAAGAAGGCGTGACGTGGCGAGAGCCATGGCAGCGCCCAGAGCGACGCCAACCGCGGTCACCCGCTCAGGCGTTTCTCCCTCCGTGACGGTTGCAGCCGTGCCCCGCATGGTCCGATGGCCGAAAGGGTACGCGTGCGCTCCCGGAAGTCCACCACGTCTGGCCAGGAGGCAGGTTCGTGGCTCGTACCACTAGCCCGGTTGGTCTCCCAGACCATGACCAACCGGTCGGGCTCCGGGAACGGAAATGGGCGAAGAAGAACCGTGTCTACGACGCTGAAGATGGCCGTGTTCGCGCCGATGCCGAGCGCAAGGGTGCCAACGATGGCCAGGGCGTGGAGTGGATTCGAGGCGACGCGACGAAGTCCCACGCGCAAATTTCGGGTCGGATCCTCCAGGACCGGCAGGCTCTGAGCCTCGCGGGTCCTCTCCTTGAAGCGCTCCACACCGCCGAATTCGAGGAGTGCCTTTCGACGCGCCTCATCGGGGGGAAGGCTGCCACGCATCAGCTTCTCGGTCGCCATGTCTAGATGGAACCGAATCTCCTCGTCCAGCTCCTGCTCGACCGTCTCCCGAAACAGGAGTGACCACAAGCGGGCCGATAGTCCCTTCAAGATGCTCCTCGTACTGCTCAAGATGCTCATGATCCGGCCCTCCCATCCGCCGCCAAGACAAGGTCAACCGCACCCGAGAAGCGTCTCCAGCACTCCTCCTCAGTTTGGAGCTGGCTGTGGCCGCGATCCGTCAGACGATAGAACTTGGCCCTCCGGTTACGCTCCGATTTCCCCCACTGCGACGTGATCCAACCACGACCGTCAAGTCGGTGAAGGGCCGGATACAGTGACCCTTGATTCACCCGCAAGATGTCCTTCGATATGGCCTGGATCCGCTGGCTGACCCCCCAAGCCGTGCATGGGCTCGGGCAAGAGGGTCTTCAAGATCAGCATGTCCAGCGTTCCCTGGAGCACGTCGGCATTCGACTGGGCCATCGCTTCTTCCTTCAGTGGGTGTGTCCTCCCCTAGGCACTCGACAGGAACATCGTACGGCCCTTCCTGTCGAATGTCAGAGGGAAGGAGGGTGGATCCGCCCGCCACCTTGCGCCGCCCGCCCTGCGCATAGGATGTTGACTCGATCCGATCCGATCCGCTCATACTGAGTGTGCCACGATGCCCAAACGACTGATAGGCCGCCTGGAAGCCGCCCTGAACGGCACCCGGTGGGCCCTCCTGATGAGCGCACTTCTAATCACCACCTGTTCGACGGCAGACACCGATGCGGGAACCGGTGACGACAACCCGTTCTTCACCGAGAGCACGCTTCCGCTCGGGATGCCGGACTTCGACCGCATCGAAGACCGCCACTTCGCGCCCGCCTTCGAGCAAGGCATGGCCGAGGAACGCGCTGAGATCGACAGAATCGCTGAGCAAAGCGAACCGACGACGTTCGAGAACACGCTGATCGCCATGGAGCGCTCAGGCCAGTTGCTGCGGCGTGTCCGCGCCACGTTCTCCAATCTCCGCTCGACTCACACCAACGACGCGCTGGACGCGGTACAGACTGAGATGGCGCCCAAGCTATCCGCTCACAGTGACCAGACGCTGCTCAACAGCACACTGTTCGAGCGCATCCGGGCCCTCTACGACCAGCGCCAGGACCTGGACCTCGATCCTGAGTCCCTCCGTCTGGTGGAGCGCTACCACACGCGCTTCGTGCGGGCCGGTGCCATGCTTTCGGACGCAGACAAGGAGCGCCTCAGAACCCTGAACGGTGAGCTCGCGGAGCTGAGCACCACCTTCAGTCAGAACGTGCTGAAGGAGGTCAACGATCTGGCCATCGTCGTGGACAGCCGCGAGGAATTGCGAGGGCTGTCGGACAACGCCATCGCCGTCGCCGAACAGGCCGCCGCCGCCCGTGGACTCGACGGCAAGTACGTCATCGCGCTCCGAAACACCAGCGGGCAGCCGCCGCTGGCGTCGCTCGAGGATCGTGCGTTACGCCAGCGCATCTTCGAGACGTCGCTGTCGCGTGGCAGCCACGGTGGGGATTTCGACAACCGCGCCGTTGTGGCTCGAGTGATGAAGCTGCGTGCCGAGCGCGCCCAGCTGCTCGAGTATCCCGACCACGCCGCCTACGTCCTGGAGAACCAGACCGCATTGACCAGCGAGGCCGTGAACCAGCGCCTCGCCCAGCTGACACCACCCGCGGTCGCGAACGCGGAGCGCGAGGCCGCGGATCTGCAGGCGCTGATCGACGCCGAAGGCGGGGACTTCAAGCTGGCCGCGTGGGACTGGGCGTACTACACGGAAAAGGTGCGACAAGCCCGCTACGAGTTCGACGAGTCCCAACTGCGCCCGTACTTCGAGATGGACAACGTGTTGCAGAATGGCCTGTTCTTCGCGGCGAACAAGCTCTACGGGCTGAGCTTCGAGGAGCGCACGGACCTGCCCCTCTATCATCCCGCCACGCGAGTGTTCGAGGTCCATGACGAGGACGGCCAACTGCTGGCCCTGTTCATCGCCGACTACTATTCACGTCCCACGAAGCGCGGTGGGGCCTGGTCGAACTCCTATGTCCGACAGGCACATCTGACCGGCACGCGCCCGGTGGTCGCCAATCACTTGAACGTGCCCAAGCCGCCCGAGGGCCAGCCCACGCTGATGACCTTCGACGAAGTGAACACCCTGTTCCACGAGTTCGGCCACGCCTTGCACAACATGTTCTCAGACGTGAACTACCCGTTCTTCTCCGGGAGCTCAGTGCCGCGGGACTTCGTGGAGTTTCCCTCGCAGGTCAACGAGATGTGGGCGACCTGGCCTGAGGTCCTCGAGAACTACGCCGTGCACCATGAGACGGGCGAGGCGATGCCCAGAGAGCTGCTGGACAAGGTTTTGGCTACGCAGTCGTTCAATCAGGGCTTCGCCACCACCGAGTATCTGTCCGCTTCCCTACTGGACATGGCCTGGCACCAGCTGACCCCTGACCAGGTACCCGACGCCGACGGCTTGATGTCGTTCGAGGCCGCAGCGCTCGAGACCGCCGGCGTGGCGCTGGACGCGATCCCGCCGCGCTACCGCACCCCGTACTTCTCGCACATACAGGGCGGCTATGCCGCCGGGTACTACTCCTACATCTGGAGTGAGGTGCTGGACGCCGACGCCGTGGAGTGGTTCAAGGAAAACGGTGGCTTGAGGCGCGAGAACGGCGACCACTTCCGCAGGGCACTCCTGTCACGCGGCGGAAGCGCGGACGCCATGACGCTCTATAGAAACTTCCGCGGCGCAGATCCGGACATCGCACCGCTTCTCGAGCGCCGCGGGCTGAGCCCCGACGACTACCCTGTCGTGTACCCACCGTCGATCAAGTAGACCGCCCCGGTCGTAAACGAGGATTCGTCACTTCCGAGGAATAGAGCCAGGTTCGCGACTTCCTCATCGGTGCCATACCGCTTCATGGGGATCGTTCTTTCTATGGCCTCATGCACCGCGTCGGGATCGTCCGGTGACATCTGTTCTTCCAGGGATTTCATCATCCGGTTGGCGATCGCGCCCGGGGCGATGGCGTTGACCCGAATCCCCGAGTCGGCCAGTTCCAGCGCCGCCGTCTTGACGAAGCCGCACACAGCGTGTTTGCTGGAAATGTAGGGTGTAAGGTTCGCAAACCCGATGACACCCGCCACGGAAGCCGTGGCCATGATCGAACCACCACCCCGCTCCCGCATCGGGGCCACACAATGCTTCACCGAGAGCCAGACGCCGACCACGTTGGTCTGCAGTACGTGGTTGAACTCTTCGAGGGTCAACTGATCCAGCGGCTTTGCGGCACCCGCGGTACCGGCGTTGGCGAACAGGATATCGACGCCCCCGAACGCCTCGACGGTCGCCGCGACGGCGTCTCTCGTCGCGTCCTCGTCCGTCGCGTCCGCGACGAAGTGTGCCACGCTGTCCTCATGCCCCACCCGCCCGAGCGAAGCGCTCAACTTCTCAGCCGAGCGGCCGACGAGCATCACTTTTGCGCCCTCGTTCAAGTAAAGGCGTGCGGTCGCTTCGCCGATGCCGCCGGTGGCTCCGGTGATGATTGCTACTTTGCCATCTAGACGAGCCATTTGAGTCTCTCCAGGTTGGTTCTGTCGCAGGTTGGTTCTGTCCGCAGACCGGGGGTGTTCCGCCGGGGCTAGGACAGCCGTTGACGCCACGATCAGCGTACGCGGGAGGCCGATCCCTCGCCAGAGAAGGGGCGGCCCACGACGCTCCAGACGGAGTCGAACTCCTCGTCGACGCCTGGGGGAGGCTCAGTGACGAGGCTCACTCCGATGGTCACCGCAAAGCCCAGGGCGAAGCCGGGAATCATTTCGTAGAGATCGTAAAACTGGGCCTTGAAGAGGAGTACCCAACCCACCGCACCGGCGAACCCCGCGATCATCCCCGAGATGGCCCCAGCCCTGGTGGTTCCTTTCCAGAAGAGGGCACAGAGAACCACGGGAGTGAAAGCGGACGCGAGCCCGGACCAGGCGAACAACACGAACCAGAAGATCACGCGGACTTCCTGAAGTGCGAGGGCCACGGCCCCGGCGCCGATCAGGACCGTCGTCAGCTTTCCCCAGCGAGAAAAAACCTTGTCGGTCCAAGGTGGATTGAAAGTCTTCTGGATCACGTCCCGAACCACCGCGGACGACGCCAGGATCAGGAGGGAATCCACCGTCGACATGATCGCCGCAAGGACCACCACCAGGAAGATGCCGGTGAAGAAGGCCGGGAACAGCTCAGTCGCCATCACCGGGTAGATCGTCTCGGGATCGTCCAGGCCGGGGAAGACCACCCGCCCGGCCATTCCCGCGAAAATCGCTCCGATGTCGAAAACGATGACGCAGACAACGGCGATGAGGCTCGCGTCGGTGATGGCGTCCTGGTCGCGCCCAGAAATGAAGCGGGTGAGGAGTTGTGGGGACCCTAGAAACGCGAAGCCGATTGCCACAAACCCCACAGCACTTGCGATCCCCGCCACGCTGAGGCCGTACTCGCCCATGGGACGCAGAAGAGCGGGGTCGGTGGCCTGGAGTGCCGCCGTCATCGGAATCCAGCCTCCGGCTGCCACGATTCCTACGATGGGGAGCATCAGGAGGCACAGCACCATGAGTATCCCCTGCAGAAGATCGCTGTAGGCGACGGCCTTGAATCCTCCGATCGTCGTGTAGTAGAGGATGATCGCGGCGCCGATCACGACTCCCATCTCATAGCTGGTGCCCAGGAACGACTCGAAGGCCCGCCCGGAAGCGGTTAGCTGCGCGGCCGTGTAGAACGCGGCCATGCTGAAGATGATGATCGCGCTCACGATCCGGAGGACATGAGCAGAATCGTGGAACCGGTCTTCCAGAAAATCCGGCACCGTGATCGAGTCGTAGCGATCCGTGTACTCCTTGAACGGCCTCGCGACCAGCACCCAGGCCAGGGTGACGCCCAGCACTTCACCGAGGATCACCCAGAAGGCGTGGGCCCCGACCAGATAGCCCATGCCGGTGAGGCCGAGCATGAGCCACGCGCTCTCCCCGGTCGTGTTGGAGCTGAAGGCGATCACCCAAGAAGGAAGCTTCTTTCCGGCGACGTAGTAGCCGGCGATCTCACCGGACTCCTTGCCCCCCCACCAGCCGATGCACAGCAGCACAAGGAGGTACAGAATCAGAACGGCGACCACCGTACCCGACGCCATCATCGGTTCGAACCCTCGCCGCCACCCGTGTCGTCTATGTCGAGACCGCCCCGGTCGAGACGCGCCTTTCCTCCGCCTCTATGAACACGTACGAAGGCGATGACGATGGCCAGCGGGATTCCGACCGACCCGAGCAGGAGAAGCCAGGATTCCCACGGGAGACCGGCAATCACAGAGGTCCGTCCGTTGCCCGCATTGCTCCTCGCTCCCCTATAGTGGCTGGTCGAACCGGATCGATCCGCTGTCCCCGACAGGAGTGCGTGGCGGAGGTCGCCCTGTCAACAACGACGACCCGGCCAGCCGCCGGGGTGAGCCCTCGGAGGTCGATCCGGGGCCGGCTTTCGGAGGCCCATCCGGTGGGTCTATGTTGCCGCCGTGACATGTTGTGCACGAGTCGTCGACCAGGACCTCGGATCACCAGGGCATTGGAGGAGCG
>CAUZVZ010000030.1:0-22167 GCA_963583605.1 Gemmatimonadales bacterium UBA6960 | reverse complement strand
GCCCTTAGCGGTCACCCTTCCGGGGCACCCCCACAGGCCTTTATTTCCGCAACCGGTTACCGACCACCGAGCGCGAGCCCCGCTCCTGCGGCGACCTCGCGGATGCGCGCCGCCTGACTCGGGTGGGCGGCCACGATCTCCATGAGCCTCGTTCGAACACCCTGCTGCTCCGGTACCGTCAAATCCTCCGACGCGCTAGCGGCTGCCCGGACCGCATCGAGGCAGTCGGCCTCGTAGACGATCTCACCACACTCAGCGGTGAGATTGGCCAACACGCCCGCGATCCTCAGGCGGTCGGGCGCATCCGCGAACCGCTGGTTCGCTGCCTGGATCTCCGCCTGGCCCCCGCGGCGGATGTTGGCCGCCTCCGTGCCGCCCTGGAAGCACATGAAGTCAGGCCGGTCCCCCATCCAGCGGAGCGGACCGCACGCGATCTTTCCCGCTTCTTGAGCGGCTTCCACGACCTCAGTGATCAGCATCTCGTATTGAGGATCGCCCTGACGGTAGCCGGAGAAATTGCCCAGATCGCCGGACGCGGCGAAGAGGCCGTCCACGCCTGGGATCTTCGCGATATCCCGGGCAGCCTGCACGCCCTCCAGTGTCTCGATCATGAGGATCAGCACGACGTTCTCGTTCCAAGTCTCGCGGTAGCCTCCGGGAACTCCGCCCCACATGGTGCCACTGAACCCCTGACCTCCGCCGTTGCTGCGTCGACCCATCGGCGGGAAGTAGGTCCATGCGACCGCGCGCGCTGCCTCCTCCACCGAGTCGATGGTCGGGACCACGATGACGAGGGCCCCACTGTCCACTGGCTTCTGGATGTTTTCCTCGCTCTCATGGGGGATGCGGACGCCGGGCACTGCGGGCCTCGGGCAGGCGAGCCACATACGAGACACCTGTTCCCATGTCATCGCCTCATGCTGCATCTCGATCCAGGTGAAGTCGTACCCGGCCGCGGCAGTGGCACAGTAGGTCCGCGGATCGGTAGCCCGGATCGTGCCTCCGATGACCGGCTCCCCGTTCTTGATCTTCTGCATGACGGGATTCCAGATCGGGACCTCGCCTTCGGCGACGCCTCGCGGTCCGTATTCCCAATCGGCGGGATCGAAGTTCGGGCCCACCTGAGCTTGCGCCATCGAGGCGCCCATGGCCAGCATCACGCATACGCCAACTGAGGTTATAGTCCTGTTCATGGCGTTCGGGCTCCTCTTCGTTGCGGGGATCTGGCACAGTAAGCCGCCCAGGTTCGTCTAGCAACGAGACGAAAAGGTCTGACGCTCCGCCTTTGCTTTGGCGGTGTCCCGTCCCTCACAGCTGCCGTACTTTACGCTCTGGCATGAGTGTTCCGCGGAGGCTGACCCAGGGAGGCGCGAATGGCCGAAGTTCGGGTGCTGGTGGGGACGCGAAAGGGCGCCTTCGTGGTTACTTCGGATGGTGCCCGTCGCGACTGGAAGATCGAGGGTCCCCACTTCGGGGGATGGGAGGTCATGCACATCCAGGGTTCGCCCGCCGACCCTGATCGACTCTACGCCTCGCAGTGGACCGACTGGCACGGCCAGGTTCTACAGTGGTCCAACGACGGTGGAAAGTCATGGGAGGCGGTTGGCAACGAGTTCGCCTAGGAGGGCGCCACCGGCACGCACCAGTGGTACGATGGCACACCACATCCGCGGGAATTCAAGCGGGTGTGGCACTTGGCACCCTCGCATTCCGATCCAGACACGGTCTATGCCGGCGTCGAGGACGCCGCGCTTTTCCGCTCGAGCGACGGTGGCCAGACCTGGACTGAGCTCGCGGGGCTGAGAACCCATTCGACAGGGCAGGACTGGATGCCCGGCGCTGGCGACATGTGCCTCCATACGATCCTCCTCGACCCGGCGAACGCCCAACGATGTACGTGGCGATATCGGCGGCGGGAGCCTTCCGCAGCGACGACGCCGGCGCCTCGTGGCACGTGGTGACGAGTGGACTGAGCTCGAACTTCCTTCCCGAACCGGAGGCACCGATCCGCCACTGCGTCCACAAGCTCGCGATGCACCCATCCCGGCCCGACACCGTTTTCATGCAGAAGCACTGGGACGTCTGCCGTAGCGACGACGCTGGGGACTCCTGGACGGAGGTGAGCGGTAACCTGCCGTCCGACTTCGGTTTTCCGATCGCCGTTCACTCCCACGAGCCCCACACGATTTTCGTGGTCCCGATTCACAGCGACTCGGAGCACTATCCGTCCGAGGGAAAGCTGCGCGTGTTCCGAAACCGCTCGGGCGACAACGAGTGGGAGGCGCTCACCCAGGGTCTGCCACGGGGGGAAGGTTTACGCGTCCGCGGACGCCGGCGATACCCGGGAGGCGATCGCGGAGCACTTGCCCAGAGTGTCTTCGGTGGAGGTTCAGACGATCCCGTGACGACGGTCAGGGTCGCCCTGTCAGCCCACCTTCGGACGCTTGCACAGGTCGAGGGCGAGTTGAGCATTCAGGTCGTAGAACCCCCGACGCTCACCTCCGTGCTGGACGCTCTGGAGTCTCGCTACCCGATGCTGAAGGGCACGATCCGCGATTACGGAACGGATCGACGACGCGCGTTCATCCGTTTCTTCGCTTGTGGCCGCGACCTCTCGCACAACCCGCCGGACGTGCCGCTCCCCGCCGCCGTGAGTTCCGGGACCGACGCCCTGCGCGTGGTGGGCGCCATCGCGGGCGGGTGAGGCTAAGAAACGAGCGCCCCCTTTCCGATCACCCTCCTGGAGGTCGGGTCACCCCGCAGGCCGCGTGATCCGCTCGAGCACGGAATCCCGGTCCAGCGTACGTCGCTCGAACGTGAAGACCCGTAGAACTCTGGTGGTGGCGTAGAGTCCCTCGGCCAAGCGCGGAAGATCGATGAGTCCCGTGAGGCCGCCGGAACCCAGCCGCTCTACTTGGCCCGTGCGCCGCTCCACCAGCAGGTTGAGCTGGAACATGGCACGTTTGGCCGGGAAGTCGATGAACACCTCGCCCGGCTCGAGGCCGACTTCATTGGCCAGACTGTCCTCGACGCCCCGCTTCAACGAAGTCTCTGAGACGGCCCAGTCCTCCACCACCCGGTCTCCCAACTCCGCCGCCGTCACCTCTAGTGCACGCTTCGGAAGCCTCCGGGCCCTAAGCGCAGGAAGCCATCTGGTGGCCAGCCGCTCCCCAACCTCCGTATCCGATGCCTGGGCCCGACGCGACGTCTCGTACAGCAACTCCTCATCGGTGGGGCCCACGAGTTCCTCCGCATCGAGGATTCCCGACTCTACCGCTTCGTTGATAATCCGCTTGTAAAGGGCCGCTGCGGCACGGACCCCGTGGTGCCAGTACACGTTCCTGAACATCTGGTACTTCGCAAAGAGAAGCGACTCTAGAGCGCTGACGGCCTTCTCATACACGCCCACCTCAGACGCGCCTGTCTCAGGATCCGTAAGGATGACCAACCCTTGCAGCAGACGATCCACGTCCACCTCCCCATAGGGGACTCCACAGAACCGCGCGTCGCGCCGGAGGTACTCCATCTTGTCCAGGTCGAGACTTCCGGACACCAGCCCCCCGAACGGATTCTTACTGCGGCCCTGGATCAGCGCGTGGATCTTCAGCCCCGCATCCTCGCCCAACGTCGAGAGAGCTTCCCGTAACTCCGGCGAGGAAAAGAAACGCGCGCTCACCGCTTCGTGGTCTCCGGGGAGCATGTCGGATCCGAGCTCCTCGAGACTGTGCGAGAAGGCGTAATGCCCGATGTCATGGAGAAGGGCCGCGTACGGAACGAGGCCGGCCTCTTCCCAAAGTTCCTCCTGGATCCCGCCACACTCCCGGAGCCGGCGGAGCGCAGTCACGGCCAGGTGATACACACCGACCGCGTGGTCGAATCGGGTGTGGGTCGCACCGGGATAGACTAGATGCGCGAATCCGAGCTGCTTGATGTAGCGCTGCCGCTGGAACGCCGCGGTATCGATGATCCGAACCGCCGTAGGGTCGAGCCGAATCGTGTTCCACAGCGGATCACGGATGATCCGCTCTTCACTGTAAGGCAACATGCGCGGACGTTAGCGGAAGCCGCCTGGCCGAGGCAATGGCTCTTTGCGCCAGCACGCTCTATACTTACCGAACGAAACACGAAAGTCCAAAACAGACGACTTCAAGCCACCCCACGAAGACTTTTCAAGCGCCCGTGCCCACGTCTGCCCTCCGCGAATACGTCCGGACTCATGCCGAAAACCGTCCGGGCGTCTATCAGATGTTGGGCGCCGACGGAGACCCTCTGTATGTGGGGAAGTCGATCCAGGTGCGTACACGGCTCCTTTCTTACTTCCGGGCTCCGCCAGAGGAGAAGGCAACCAAGCTGATCCTGGAAACCGGTCGAATTCAGTGGGAATACATCCCGAACGAGTTTTCGACTTTGGTCCGTGAGATGAAGCTCATTCAACGTTGGCAGCCCCGGTTCAACGTGCAGCACAAGCGAAAGCGGATGTATGCCTTCGTGAAGCTCACGCGGGAAGTCGCACCCCGGATCGTGCCCGTGACGCGCGCCATTCCCGATGGCTCTCTCTATTTCGGACCCTTTCCGGCGGTGGGTACGGTGGGTGAGACCGTCCGGGAATTGGCCCACCTCGTGGGCCTCAGGGATTGCCCGGGGTCCACGCCCATGTTTTTCGACGATCAGCTGGAAGTCTTCGGTGAAGGTCGGACGCCCCTCTGCATCAGAGCTGAGCTGGGCACCTGCTTGGCACCGTGCTCAGGGGGGGTGAGCGGCGAGGCTTACCGGGAAAAAGTGGCGACAGCGAGACGGTTTCTGGAGGGTCGCACCCGCGCACCACTCGCCGCGCTCGAGAGCCGCATGCAAAGCGCCGTGGCCCGCCTCGATTTCGAATACGCTGCAGAGCTCCGGGACCGGATCGAGCGCCTCCAAAATTTTCAGGAGCATCTCGCGGCGTTCCGAGGACGCATCGAAGGCCTCACGTTTCTCTACCGTGTGCCCGGATTCGCGGGTGATAGCCGCCTCTACCTCATCCGCAGAGGACGTCTTCGTCACGAGTTCCCATACCCTACAAGCGAAGGCGAGCGGCGGGAGATCGACGAAGCGGTCGAGTCCGTCTACCGAGCGCCCGAACAGGGGCCCGCAGCGTTGGAACCCCGCGAGGTCGACGAGATCCTGCTCGTGGCTCGGTGGTTCGAGCTTCGGCCCAAAGAGCTGAGGCGCACGGCAACATCCAAGCAGTGGCTCGGCGGCGGCGGCATCCGGCCGTTCCGACGAAGCATTCGCACGGCTAAAGAAGCGGCGAGGGGAGCGGCGGAGAGTGCGTGATTGATCACCTGAAGGGCCTCCGCGTGGTGGACGTGAGCCAAAACCTTGCCGGCCCTTATTGCGCCCAGATCCTGGCTGACCTCGGGGCGGACGTGACCAAGGTCGAGCCACCCGGGGGGGATTCCGCACGTGCCTGGGCGCCCCCGCTCTGGGGTGGACACAGCCCTCTGTTCCTGTCGGTGAACCGCGGCAAACGGAGCATTCAGATCGATCTCAAGTCTGAGGAGGGGAAAGACATTCTCTGGAGGTTGATCGAAGAGGCGGACATCTTTTTGCAGGCTTCGCGATCGGGCGTCATCGAACGGCTCGGGTTCGACTACGATGCCGTGCGTCAACGTCGGCCTGACGTGATCTACGTTTCGGTCATGGCGTACGGTCCCACGGGTCCGCTCAAAGACCAGCCGGGATACGACCCGCTCATGCAGGCGTACAGCGGCCTCATGTCGATCACCGGACATGATGCGGAGGCCCCTGCTCGGGTCGGGGCCTCAGTCGTAGACTTCGGCACCGGGATGTGGGGAGCCATGGGAGCCCTGTCCGCCTTGCACAAGCGAGCCGCGACCGGGGAGGGGTCCCATGTGACCACGACATTGCTCGATACGGCTCTCGGATGGGTCTCCTACCATCTCACGACCCATCTCGCCACGGGGGAAGTACCTGGACCCATGGGCTCAGGCTTCCCCATGATCTCTCCCTACAGGGCTTTCCCCACCTCGGACGGGACGTTGGTGATCGCCGCGGGAAACGACGCGACGTTTCAGCGGCTTTGTGAAGGGCTCAGATTACCGGAGCTGCCGATAGACCCTCGGTTCGCAACCAATCCGACCAGGGTCGTGCACCGAGACGAGCTCTTCGATATCCTGGCCGAAGCAACCCGCGAACACGCGACCGGGGACCTGTGGAAGCTCCTGCGGGACCACTCCGTGCCGTGCTCCCCCATCCACGACATGGCCGACGTCGTAAGGGATGAGCAGGTCGAGGCCTCCGGGATGCTCCCTCACGTGGACCACCCCGAAATTCCCGATTACCGGGACATCGCCATGCCGATCCGCTGGAATGGAGATCGGCCTGAGACTACCCTGATCCCCCCCCGGGCGGGCGAGCACACGCGAGAGATCCTTGCGGAGTTGGGTTACGAGGATGACCAGGTCGCAGAGCTGATGGCGAACGGGATCGTGCTCGCAGCCGACGTCCTTCGCTAGGGGCGCGCTGACGCCACGCCGCCACGCCCCGGAGTCGTTGCGCGAACCACGGTCGGCTCCCACGTTCTTTGGCTGCCCGTAGTAATCATGATTCAGGAGGTCGTCATGCGCCGTGTTATCTCTCCGGTCCTGCAAGCTGTCGCCGTGCTTGCTGTATCGGCTTCGATCGCCCAAGCCCAGTTCCCGGAAACCCTCATGTACGACCACGTGCACATGAGGGTCCCGGATCCGCAAGCTTCTGCACAGTGGTACCATGATCATATCGGGGGCGAGTTCGTCGACGGCCGCACCGATCGGTTGCTGTTCGGCACGACGCGAATCATGTGGCTGCGGGGCAACGACAGTCCTCCGAGCGCCGGGGGCGTCATCGACCACCTCGGGTTCTCCTTCCCGAACCTCACCGCGAAACTAGCCGAAGTGGAGGGCGCGGGTGCGACCGTGACCATGCCCCGACGGGACGTTGAGGGCCTCTTTCCCCTCGGCTTCATCGTGGACCCCTGGGGCGTGCGGCTCGAGCTGATCGAGGACCCGCAACACCTCGGCTTCCACCACGTCCACCTCCGCGACCCCGATCCGACAGCTTCTCTCGATTGGTATCACGAAAACTTCGGTGGTGTCCGCAGGACGGTCAAAGGCAGCCAGTTGGAAGGGATCCTCTATCCGGGTAACGTGTGGCTGTTGGTTTCCCGTGGTGAGACGTTTCCCAGTCGGGGCGCCGCAATCGAACACATTGGTTGGCGCGCCATCGAGCTCAATTCCAAAATCGACGAGTTCACCAGAAAAGGCCTGAACCTCACCACGGACCGGAACGACATGACCCTTCCTAACGGTCAGATCGCATTTTTCTACATAGAGGGACCCAACGGCGCACGAGTCGAGTTCGTCGAACGGGCGCGTGACATGCCGTAGTAGGGAGAGGCTGCTGCCACCAACATCCCGCTCACTTGGCCTGGAGAGACCGTCATGGGCGCAAATCTCGATATGAATCCGAATCGGCGTGACTTCCTCGCTCAAGCGCTAGGGTTGGGCGCGCTGCTTTTGCGCCCTGGCAATCTCCCGGCACATGAACGCCTCCCCACACGCTCGATCCCGGGTACGGTGGAGACCCTTCCCGTAGTGGGATTCGGATCCTCGAAGCCGGTGCTCGAGAGCCCAACTGAGGGCACGGAGCCCATCGCCAACGTCATTCGGACTCTGCTCGAATACGGGGGCCGCGTCGTCGACACCTCCCCGCGCACGGAGGCGATCGATCGGGAGTTCGGCCGCGTATTGCAGGATCCCGAGGTGAGGGACCGGCTCTTTCTCACAGCCAAGATCAACACCGACGGCGAACAGAACGGCATCGATCAGTGGCGACAGACGCAGAGGCTCTTCGGGCGCCGCACGGTGGATCTACTCCAGGTAGAGAGCTTGCGAGACGTCGATCTACACTGGCCCCACGTCCGGGAGTGGAAGGACTCCGGCGAGGCGCGCCACATCGGCGTGACGGTCTCCGCCAATGCCCGTCAGGGCCTGCTGGAGGGGTTCATGAGGGCGAACTCGCCCGATTTCGTGCACGTGAATTACTCGCCCATGGAGAACGGCGCCGAAGAGCGTGTTTTGCCCCTTGCCAGGGACCTGGGCATGGCGGTCCTGATCAACCGGCCATTCATGAACGGCTCGTACTTCGGGATGGTCGCCGGCAAGGAGCTCCCTGCCTGGGCCGCGGAATTCGACTGCGAGACTTGGGCACAGTTCTCGCTCAAGTACGTGCTCGCGAATCCCGCCGTGACGTGTGTCCTGACCGAGACCACCGACCCCGCGCACATGGAGGAGAACATTCGTGCGGCGTTCGGACGTCTTCCGGACGAAGTTACCAGGCGGCGGATGCGGGATCTGATCAGGGGGTTCTGACTACATCACGCTCCGCCGGAGCTCGGGAAAGACTTTCGAGACCTTGCGCAAGACGTAATCCCCGTAGGTGCCCTCGAACTCGTGAACGTTGGCGTGGTCCCAGCGCTCTTCCTTGTCGCGCTCCGGAAAGCCCACGCCCTTACGGGTCACTTTGGTGTTGGCAGGCCTGCAACACCACTATTACAATCACGATGCCTGACTTACGCCGGAGGAGCGGACGAACCCATGAGCCCAACGATCATCAAGCGGTCTTCCTCGAGGCTGGCCTTCCTCGTGTCCCTCGTTGCCGTGACCGCTTGCAGCGGTGGACCGGCTCACGAGACCGAGGTGGACCTGATTGAGCGTGCCCGCGGCATCCATGAGCGGGTCATTACCCTCGACACGCACAACGACATCAACGCGGCCAACTTCACGGCGGAACGCAACTACACGATGGAAGTGGGGACCCAGATCGACCTCCCCAAGATGGAGGCTGGCGGACTCGACGTATCCTGGATGATCGTCTACGTCGGTCAGGGGCCCCTGACGGAGGAGGGTTACACCAACGCTCACGCGCAGGCGATCGCCAAGTTCGATGCGGTTCATCGCCTGACCAAGGAAATCGCGCCGGATCGCATCGAACTCGCGCTCACGTCCGCCGACGTTCGCCGCATCGCGGCCTCAGGAAAGAAAGTCGCGATGATCGGTATCGAGAATGCGTATCAGGTCGGTCTCGATCTCGCCAACATCCGTGATTTCTGGGAGCGAGGGGGGCGCTACATGTCCCTGGCCCACAATGGGCACAGCCAGTTCGCCGACTCCAACACCGGTGAGCGGGACGGCGTTTGGCTGCATAACGGGCTCAGCGACCTCGGGCGACTGGCGATCGCCGAAATGAACAAGTGGGGGATCATGATCGACATCTCGCACCCCTCCAAAGAGGCGATCATGCAGATGATCGAGCTGACACGAGCGCCGGTCATCGCCTCTCACTCTTCGGCGCGGGCGCTCACCGACGTGAGCCGCAATCTCGACGAGGAGCAACTCATGGCCGTGAAGAAGATCGGTGGGGTGGTGCAAACCGTGGCCTTTCGGAGCTACCTGAACACGGAGAAGAACAACGCGAATCAAGAAGCCATCCAGGCGATGAGGTCTGCGGTCGCCGAGGAGATGGGCTTCGAGATACTCGGTGGACGTGGCAGGGGTGGTGGGGGTGGAGCCAACGCCGCGCTTCGGGCGATGAGTGAGGACGACCGCAACGCGTACCAAACAGGTTTGGCCCGGGTCGAGGAGGCTGCGGCCACCAGGATCGCGGCTGACGTCGACCCTGTGACGCCCCCGGTCGGCGTGGCGGACTTCGTCGACCACATCGACTATCTGGTCGATTTCATCGGCATTGAGCACGTCGGAATCAGCTCCGACTTCGACGGTGGTGGTGGCGTCAGCGGCTGGAACGATGCCTCGGAGACGTTCAACGTGACGCTCGAGCTAGTCCGCCGCGGGTACACGGAAGACGAGATCGGCATGATCTGGAGTGGGAATCTGCTGCGGGTCCTCGACGAGGTTCAGTCGGTTGCGGCCGAGATTCAAGCGGGGGGCTGAGAGATTCGGCATAGAGACAATGTTTGCCGGTACTTTCTGCTCGACGTGTTGAAGCATGGAAAGATCGGCTATGTCGACCGGTGAGGGGCGCCGATCTATCGTCATTGCTCCACCAGCATGTCGCACGAGGTGTCCCCCCAGATGGTGGCCGATCAAGCCGTCTTCCTCCGTGAACTGTGGCGAGGTGATCGCCTCGGGAGAGAGTTCCGAGCAAAATTCCTGGCCCGGTTCTACTACCGAATGGCCGCCTACAGCAAACATCTCGGGAGATGGGCCGCAATGCTCTACTACGTAGTGCGGTCGGTGACGAGTAATTCTGTGGTGTTCTACGAGCTTTCTTCAAAGCGTGGTAAGACGCCCTGACCCCACAGCCTTGCCTATAGGCGCTGGTGACGGCTACCCTGGCTGTGGGCTCGTTCCTTCAGTGGGAGGCCACGTTTTCTTGACGTGGCTCCAGTTTGTTGGAGCGCCGTCTATCGGTTCCAAGGGGGGCCAATGAGCGTCGGGAACGGATCTATTTCGCACCTGGGACCAAGCAGGGCATCGTCGTCGGTGACGAGATCCTTCAGGAACTGCTCGAGCAAGCACGACGACGAGAGGCCCAGGGTAGGGAGCGAGCCGAGGCACAAGCGGAAGCCCAGAACAGACGGTAAGGCGCATAGAAAACAGGTAGAAAATCTCCGTGTCTTCCGTCCATGACCCGCATCGGGCGTGGACACGGGGTTGATCGCATCGAGAGGGAGGAATCCATGAGGCACTCCACTATTAGGCGCGCGGCGATGGTCTTTGGTTTCGCGATGGTCATAAATCTCGTCGCCATCTCCTGCGGCGGAGGGATGGACGACATGCAGCACGATGTCGCTCAGATGGCCGAAGCAGCGAACAGCCTACTGGCGTCTCTCTCCAGTAGTCAGCGGGCACAGGTAACTTTCGACTTCGATTCGGATGAGCGAGAGAGGTGGCACTTCATTCCGCCAGAAGCCTTCGAGCGTAAAGGTGTGCCGCTCAAGGAAATGAACGAGACACAACGCGCTCAGGCCCATGAGCTACTGCGTAGCGGTCTGAGCCAGCGAGGCTATATGACAGCCCAGGATATTATGGAAGCAGAAGGAATCCTGGGCCTGCTCGAAGGCGAGGGACGCCAATTCCCCCGCGACCCGTTGCTCTACTACTTGCAGGTCTTTGGAGAACCCTCGACAGACGATACTTGGGGTTGGCGCTGGACAGGCCACCACTTGTCTCTTCAGTACACCATCGTCGATGGAAACGTCACGGTTAGCGCACCGAGCTTCTTCTCCGCGAACCCGGCAGAGGTCCCGTCGGGGCCACGCGTAGGTATGCGGGCCATAGCCCGGCAAGAAGATACAGGACGCGAGCTGTTCGGCTCTTTGACACCGGCACAGCGAGAAGTCGCGATTATTGCCGACGAAGCGCCCACTAACGTCGTCTCGCCTATCCGGCCTCAGATCGATCCGCTCTCACCCGTAGGGATCGGCGCGACTGAACTCAACAACGTCCAGCGTATGCTCCTTATGGACATCATCGATTCGTGGATTGATCTGATGAACGACGACATCGCATCGCTTCGCAGGTCGAAGGTACTTAGCGACGGGACCGACAACATCACCTTTGCGTGGGCTGGCGGGCCCTTACGGGGTGACGTGTCCTACTTCCGGGTTCAGGGACCGAGCTTCTTGATCGAGTTCGACAACACTCAGGAGGACCCGAATCACATCCACGCGGGTTGGCGTGACTTCGACGGAGACTTCGGCCGCGATGTGCTTAGGGAGCATCTGGCAATGCAGGAGCATTAGAGGAAGAGGTACAACCCATGATCCGAAGCGGACGTACACGCCCGTTCCTCAGCGCTCTCGCCGTCGCTGGTTTCATCATGCTTCCTGGTTTCTTTGTGCTTCCTGGCGCCGTCGCCGGTGCCCAGGAAGCGTTGCCGCTGGTCACAGAAGCAGAATACGAACGCTGGCGGGTGGAGCTTTCGAACTGGGGCAGGTGGGGACCGGATGATGAGCTCGGCGCGCTCAACCTAATCACTCCGGCGAAGAGACTAGCGGCGACCGCGCTCGTGCGTGAGGGGATTACCGTATCGCTGGCATCGACTGCGCAGATCGAACGGACGATCGATAACCCCTGTCCCCTCGAGTGGGAGATGGCGAACGCCAACCAGGGCGGGGCTACCGATCGGATAGCCTATCGCTGCATCCACGGCCCCGGCACGACACACATCGACGGCTTCGCCCATCGCTTCTTCGACGGCCTCATGTGGAACGGCTACCCCGTCGACGATCTAGTGACGATGGAAGACGGCGCGTTGAAAAATGATGTCCTCACGATGAAAGACGGAATCGTGACTCGCGGCGTGTTGTACGATATCCCCAGGCTGAAGGGAGTGCCCTACCTGGAGCCGGGTACGCGCATCACGGTCGCGGATCTGGAGGCCTGGGAAGCGCAGACGGGCGCACGGGTGGGTCCAGGGGATGCGATGCTTCTGCGTTGGGGTCGCTGGGCGAGGCAAGAGGCGATCGGGCCGTTCGACACTGGCGCCGAAGCCGCAGGGTTCGACAACACGGTCATCCCTTGGTTGAAGGCGAGAGATGTTGCGCTCATCGGGTGGGAAACGCCGGGCTACATGCCGCGTCCTCCCGGCGAGCTCCCTAGGCTCGCGTTGCACGACTTCGCGCTGACAATGCTGGGTATACACCTGCTCGACCGCGCGGATCTCGATGCGCTGAGTGAGGTGGCGGCAGCCCAGGGACGATGGGAGTTCATGCTGACGCTCGCGCCGATGCCGATCCCAAACGGTACCGGTTCCCCGGTGAACCCGATCGCCATCTTCTGACCGAACTGCTTTTACGGACCCCGCCGCGCTCCGGCTCCCGCGTCGGCCTCCGCTCAGGTCACAACGTCCTGAGAGGAGTCAGCAGTTTTCTGGGCGGTCGGCTCAACTGCTGCAACCCTCTCCTGCCGGAATTCGTCCCTCGGGGCGGCAGGCATCGGACGCCAGCCCGCGTCCTGAACCGCGGCCTGGGCGGCCGCGAGGCGTGCAACCGGGATCCTGAACGGAGAGCAACTCACGTAGTTCAGGCCTGCCTTATGGCAGAATTCCACCGACCGGGGGTCGCCCCCGTGCTCGCCACAGATCCCGATCTCGAGATCCGGACGAACGCCTCGCCCAAGCTCAACCGCCATCCGCATGATCTTTCCGACGCCATCCACGTCCAGGGTAGCGAACGGGTTATCGGGGAGCACGTCGTGTTCCATGTAGTGAAGGAGGAATCCCGATTCCGCGTCGTCCCTGGAGATCCCGAACACGGTCTGGGTCAGATCGTTCGTTCCGAACGAAAAGAACTCAGCCTCCGAGGCAATCTCGTCCGCCGTTAGCGCCGCCCGCGGGATTTCGATCATCGTCCCGAGCTTATATGGGATCTCCAGCTCCTCTTCAGCCATCACGTCCATCGCCTCAGCTTCCACCAGTCCACGCTGGACCCGGATCTCGTTCACGTGGGAGACCAACGGAATCATAATCTCGAGTGTGATGTCGACACCGTCCCGCATGCAGTGAGCCGCTGCCTGAAAGAGTGCACGTGCCTGCATCCGGGTGATTTCCGGGAGCAGCATTCCGAGCCGGACCCCTCGCGTGCCCAGCATCGGGTTCGTTTCCAGAAGATCTTCGGTCCGCGCAAGGAAGTCCTGCTTCTCTCGAATCTCCTCGAGCGTGTCGTCGATCTCTCGGAGTGTGTCCAGGTGCTGGAGCCTGACCTTGAGCTCCGCCAACTCGCGGAGGAGCTCCTGATGATCGGGGAGGAACTCGTGGAGCGGGGGGTCCAGGAGGCGGACCACGACCGGGCAGCCGTCCATGACCCGGAACAGCCCCTCGAAATCGCTCCGTTGGAGCGGGAGGAGTCGGTCGAGGGCGTCGTCGCGCTCCAAGTGGTTCCGGGCCATGATCATTTCCCGCATGACCGGGAGGCGATCTTCCTCGAAGAACATGTGCTCTGTCCGGCAGAGTCCGATCCCCTGCGCCCCCAACTCGCGGGCCCAGCGTGCATCATCGGGGTAGTCCGCATTCGCCCAGACCTCGAGAGTCCGGAACTCGTCCGCCCAACCCATGAGCTTGTTGAGCCAGGGATCATCAATGTCCGGGATTACGGTCGGCAGCGCACCGAGGTAGACTTCCCCGAGCATCCCGTCGATGGAGATCTCAGCGCCCTCGCGGATCGTCAGATCTCCGACCCGCGCCTCGCGGTGGTCCAGGTCGATCTCGAGGTCCTCCACCCCCACGACCGCGGGCTTGCCAAACTGGCGCGCGACCAGCGCTGCATGGCTCGTCCGCCCCCCCCGGCTGGTCACGATGCCCTGCGCAGCAAGCATCCCGTGAACGTCGTCGGGCCTCGTCTCGGGCCGAACCATGATCACGTCTGTCCCGTCCTCCCTGGCCCATTTCTCCGCCGTGTCAGCATCGAAGGCCACAACACCTACGGCCGCTCCCGGCGACACGTTCAGGCCCCTGGCAAACACCTGAGCCCGGCTTCTTGTGTTCTCGTCGAACTGAGGATGGAGATAGGCATCAACTTGCTCAGGGCTCACCCGGAGCACGGCCTCCTCCCGACCGAGAAGCTCCTCTTCGACCATGTCTACGGCGATCCGCACCTCAGCCTTCGCGGTGCGCTTGCCGTTCCGGGTCTGGAGAAGCCACAGCGTTCCGTGTTCGACGGTGAATTCCACGTCCTGCATGTTTCTGTAGTGGTGCTCGAGCTTATCGGCGATCTCACAGAGCTGCTTGTGGGCGTCGGGGAACCGTGTCGCCATCACACTGATGTCGAGGGTCTTGCGAGTTCCGGCCACGACGTCCTCTCCCTGGGCGTTGACCAGGAAGTCTCCGTGTAGGCCCGGCTCTCCGGTGGAGGGGTTGCGGCTCATCACGACCCCCGTCCCCGAGGTCTCGCCCATATTCCCGAAGACCATCGTCTGGATGTTCACCGCGGTACCGAGATCGTGCGGGATCCCCGAAGCGTTCCGGTAATCGACGGCTCGTTTCGTATTCCAGGACTCAAACACGGCCTCCGTGGCCGCCTGGAGCTGTTCCAGTGGATTGTTCGGGAAGGGCGCTCGGGTGTCCGTCTTGACGAGCTCCCTGAAGCGCTGCGTGATGGCCATCCAGTCGTCTGCCCCGAGGTCCGAATCAGTCGCGACCCCGGCAGCCTCCCGACTGTGTTCGAGGACCTCTTCGAACACCTCGTTTTCCATCCCGCGGACCACGGTGCCGAACATCTGGATCAACCGTCGATAGGAGTCGTACACGAAGCGAGCGTCACCCGTGAGTTCCACCATTCCCCGGACCACCTCATCGTTCATTCCCAGATTCAGGATCGTGTCCATCATCCCGGGCATCGAGAACTTCGCTCCGGACCGACACGACAACAGCAGGGGTTTGTCGGGATTGCCGAATTCTTTCCCGGTGTCGGCCTCGATGCGGCGTAGCGCCTCGATCTGTTGTTCCCAGATGCCCGCCGGAAACACACCTTCCTCCGCGAGGTAGGCGATGCACGCCTCAGTGGTCACGGTGAAGCCTGGGGGCACGGGGATCTGAATCCGAGACATCTCCGCCAGATTCGCCCCCTTTCCTCCGAGCAACCTACGGACCGACTCCCAATCACCCGCATAGGCTTCCGCAGCTTCGAGCTCAGCGAACAGATACACACACTTCCGGTCCATTTCCTCTCCGTAACGGACGATCAACTGGGGATACGCAGCGCCTTGGGCGGCACGCACCCTCACCTATGCAGACTTCGTGGTTCCCTAAGAAGAAACTGAGGCTGGCCTGAAAGCCAGCGGCCGTGGATGAGGCGTCCCAGCGCCACCTTACCCAAAAGTAATCCACAATTCGGCCAAGACCAGACTCGACCTATCGGTACGCCTTGGTGAACCCGTTCCGACTATTCGTAACAGTGAATGAGCCATCGGCATTCCCGGATACCTTGATCCAGTACGATTCACCGTTGTGCGCCGGCCGGGGAGGGACTCCCGCCCCTCGTGGATTGGCCAGGGGTGCAACGGGCATGGCAGCCTGCTCTTCGTCGACCGGGTTCGCGATGAACAGGCCCGGCACTGTGTATTCCTGTCCGCTCAATTGGGAGAAGTGAAGCTGCCAGAGGTCTTCCAGGCCCGGAGCGGAGTAGAGCACTCGCATCGCCTCCGGCTGGCCTCCTTTGCGCGTGCCGTTGTTCATGATAGCCACACGAGATTCGATGGCGTGAACCAGGACTTCTGCGTTGGAGATCGGCTGCCCATGATGGGAGACGACGAATAGATCGACGGTGCCAATGGGATTGGCCGGGCACATGAGCTCGAACTCAGTGTTGACCGTCAAGTCGCCCAGGTGGAGGACCCGGAATTCCCCGAACCGAGCCAGGATGCCGACCGATTGCGCGTTCTCGCCGTCGTCTTCAGCCTGCGGGACGAAATCAGCGCAGTACGGATTCGGGGCGCCGCCGCTGGGTAACGCCCGATCGATGACCCGCTTCCCAGACGCGAGTACCGTGACCGAAACGCCGGCGAGGGAAACGCGATCTCCCGGCGTAGCGACGGTGCGTGCGATACCCTGGTACAACGCGGGATATGTCGTGCTGAGGAAATCAGCCGCCGCGGCGCTCGACTCGACGGTGGGTCCGTGGTCGATGAAGTGTCGCACGGGCACATTGCTCGCCAGCTCCTGCATCGCTCCGTAGTGGTCGCCGTGCCAGTGGGTCGTGATCAGGTGATCGATCTCGGCCACACCCGCGTCCTGGATCGCGGCCATGATGCGACCGGCGTCTCGTGCCGCATTCTGCCCGCCATTTCCCGTGTCGATCAGCAAGGACTCCCCGGCGGGCGAAACGAAGAGGGTGGCGCCCCCGCCCTCGACGTCGATGAAGTAGATGTCGAGGGTCTCTTGAGCTTGAGCCCTGGCCAGAGAGACACTGAGGAAAACGGTCAACAAAATCGCGGAGAAGAAATATGAACGGGCCGACGATGCGCGGTTCAGCATTGGTGGTTCCTCCTCTACAAGGCAAGCACGCTGGCGGCGATGGCGGCCGCTACGGTCGCCGAGACAAACTGGCTTCTCGTAGCCATTCGGGAAAGCTTCTCGCGATTACGATTGGGCTCAGTTACTTCTTCCATTCATGTAGGACGGTTATACGACTGTTTCATCCGGAGAGCCCGGGCTTCAACCGCGGCGCCACGCCGCCGCCAGGAGGATTTATGAGCCACTTGATGAGAGTGATATTCCTGAGCAGCGTCCTCGCTGTGATCACCTCAGTCGGCGCTCACGCCCAAGACAGCCTGACCATCGAGCAGGTCAAGGATGGGCTCTATGCCATCATCGGTAGCGGAGGAAACGTCGGGGTACGCGTTACCGACGAGGGAATAATTCTGATCGACGACAAATTTCCGCAGAATTTTGATGAGATTCAGGAACTGGTCGGCCAGGTAAGCGATCAACCGGTCAAATACGTCATCAACAGCCATCATCACGGCGACCACGCTGGTGGCAACGTGGAGTACATCAACCTCGCTGAGATCATTGCTCACCAGAATGCCAGAGACAATATGGTGAGGGGCGACCAAGGCGCACCGCCGAGAGTCGTTTTTACAGATCAGACCGCAGTCTATCTGGGTGGTGTTGAGGTACGAGCGTTCTACATGGGCCGTGGACACACCAACGGTGACGCGGTGATCTATTTCCCTGATCTGAAGACTGTACATGGAGGTGACCTACTGCACGGCATCGCGCCGTTTATCGACTATGGCAATGGCGGTAGCAGCAGCGGCTGGGTCGCTACCCTGAACAACATTCTGGCACTGGATTTCGACACCGCCATCCCCGGACACGGTGCGATCATGGATCGAAGTGATGTCGTGGGTTTTCGTAATCAGATGGAGGCGGTTCGTGCCCACATGGCGGACCTGATTAGGTCGGGCCTGCCCAAGAGCCAAGCGTCCACTCGCATAAGGACGGAGGGCCTAAGCTGGACCATGGCAGAGAATGGTCTCTTCATGCAGAGAAGCATTCCGGGCTTCTACGATGAGATTGCGGCTGAGTTGCAACAGGTAGGGGGCGTCCCCCCCCCGGACTGACCAGTATATCGTCCTGTACCCGCACAGCCCGTGGTCCACGCGGCAGTCATGACGTCAGCGCCTCGGCCAACCTCAGCGGCTAGGCTCCAACATCCACCGCGTCTCCGTGACCGCCTCTATCCTATCGCGGCTGTAAAAAACAGGGTGGAAGCGGTCCGTCGCCCACAACTCGAAAAGATCTTCATAGTGGGGATGATCTGGATCACCGCTCTGCCCTGGATTGTTCACTCCGACCGTTCGGTCCCAGTCGCTCGTATCCACGATGATGCGGAATGAAGCCCCGGACGTCTGGTTGTCTCCACCACCGGTCGCGAGAAGCGTGTAGCCGTACCCGCCCCGGGGGAACGGCCCGACCTCCAGCCGCTCGCGCATGCCCTCGTTAACCGCCTGGCTCAGCGGATGCCGCAGCAGAACATGCTTATACCCCACCTGACCGTACTGCCAATCACTCATGTTCGAGCCAAAGCGACTCTGCAGATCCTCGACAGCCTCCTCCAAGCTCCGAACGAGAATCGCATCGCGCGTCACGATCGGGTTCACCCCAAACTCACCCGGCGGATACGTCAGCCACTCGATCTGCTTCCGCAAGGGGACCGAGCCTAGAAAGGGCCGCGCGGCTTCCGGCACCATGAGGTTATATAGATTGGTGCTGATCCTCTGCTCCCAGGCCACGTAGATGCCCGCCTCAATGGATGAGGCATCAAGCACGAAGTCCCAGTCGAGCAGGCGCTGTCGTGCCTCTTCGGTGCGGCGCTCGTTAGCTGACAAGGCATCCAGCATTGGAACGATTGTGCGCGCTGGAATCGAAAGCGCGTCGGTCTGGAGGCTAATCATGTCAGTCATGTTGAACCGCCGGCCGCTCCCCAACACCTCGACCGCCCTCGCCCAGCGATAGGGATCAGTCCATGCGTACCCGATCGCATCCATGTAGGGATAATCAGGTGGGGTCAAGTTGTTGTTGGCCGTCACAAAATACCCCTCGGGCGGGTTGTAGACGTGCGGCTTCGCCTTGATGGGCAGATAGCCGTCCCACTCGTAACGCCCGTCGCCGGGCACCGGAACCAGGCCGCTCCAGTTACGACGCACTGGCGCAATGCCGACCGCCTGCCACCCGATGTTTCCGGCTCGGTCCGCCCACACCATGTTTTCGCCGGGGATGTTGAGGTAGCTGCTGGCTTCCCGAAACTCCTCCCAGGTCTCAGCTTGGTCCATCCGCAGACTGGCCAGATAGGGAGCGCCGCCGACCTCCTGCCAAGCCGCACGCACCGCATACGCAACATTCTGAGAGGAATCTTCGAAGACAACCGGGCCGTGACGCGTGTATTTGAGTTCTACCGACTCATTGGCCTCACCCCTCACCGGAATTGTCTCCTGGATCACGTTCATGGTCTCCCAACGCCCCTGGTACCGATACTGGTTGGGATTGCTGGGATTGGTCTCATAGACGTAGAGATCCTCACCGTCCGTGCTGAAGACGGTGAGTCCCCACGCACCAAACTCGTTGTGGCCGATCGAGAGTCCGGGGAGCACCGGCTCACCCCCCCCGATCACGTTCCACCCCGGCCCGACCAGGTGCGCCCAGTAGCGGAGAGATGGAGCGGCCTGCGCCCGGTGGGGGTCGTTCGCCATGATGGGGTAACCGCTCTCGCTTCGGCTTCCGGAGACGACCCAGTTGTTACTCCCGATGTCCAAATCACCGTCATACGGGAAATCCAACAGTTGCTCCGCTGAAAAAGCCGGGTCGCCGGACCCGGCGTATCCCTGGGTCTCAGGACGCTCGGCAAGCCGTGCCGCGGCATCTAACTGGTCGACCAGGTGGTCGGCCGCGTCACCCGCAGCCAACCGATGTTCGGCAGCTATGTCCTCCGGTTGAAAGCGCACCGACGCCCGAAAGGCATTGTAGAGGCCGAGAATGTCCTCCGAAAGCAGGTCACCGTCTATTGCCGGATCCAGATCAAGCAAGGGATCACCAGGCTCAAATATGCGAAGACTCTTCACGACGTCTCCACCCACGGCAGCCACCGCACGTCCGTAATTCAACTCTGCGGTGATGTTACCCAAGAGACCTTGATGCCTGGAGATCACGACCTCCGGCGTCCACCTGCCGGGTACGATGCCGAGCAGCTCGAATTCGACGGTCAGTAGATCGGGATTACTTAGCACTTCGTCCACATAAGCGTTAATCCCATCGACGAAGGCGTTGATGATCGCGACACCATTCGGATGGTAGTACGATAGTTCTTGATCCAGGTCTCCACGAAATTTGAAGAGGCGCGTGCCGATGTCCCTCCGGATTTCCCTCGGTCCGAGGATCTCCGAGACCGTGCCGGTGGCCTGCCGTCTCCACAACTCGAACTGAAAGAGCCGGTCGCGCACCGCCGAGTACCCCTGTGCGAAGAACAGATCGTGCTCCGTCTCAGCATAGATGTGAGCGATTCCCCAGCGGTCCTTGAGGATCTCCACGCTCTGCTCCAAGCCCGGAACGGCAATGGTCTCACTCGTAGCTTGAGCCTGTTGGGCGGCAACGTCACTCCAGGTGGTGGCTTGGAGGAGCGCTATTCCGGCGAGAAGGGTCGCGACCGGCATCCGGAGACATCTGGACATCGCAATACTCCTGGGTTGTGACCTATTCGGCCTGACGAAGCTCATTTCAGTTGAGCATCCATTTCGACCCGGCTGGCTTTCACTAATGCCCATGGAACAGCGACCCGTCGGGGCAATCAGGATCCCACTTGCTCCACCCGTTCGCAAGCCCGGCTGAGGCGATCCAGTCCTTCGGCCACCTCAGCTTCTGAAATCAAGAGCGACGGGCCAATGCGGAGCACGTGTCCATGGAGGCCGCCGATACCGATGAGTAGGCCCTCCTCCCTGGCCGCCTCAAGCAGGGCTTTGGCGGTCTGTGGTGCGGGTTCCTTGGTGTGCTTGTCATGTACGATTTCGAGCGCCTGCATGAGCCCCATGCCCCGAGACTCACCAATCCAGCCGTATTGGTCCTCGAGCTCAGCGAGCCCTCGCGAAAACTGAGCACCCCTCGTTTCGGCCCGGGACGGGACATCCTCCGCGACCATCACGTCGAGCGTCGCACAAGCCGCCGCCATGGAAACCGGATTTCCACCGAACGTCGTGAAGGTTTTGGGCGTCCAGGACGCCGCGATGTCCGGACGCGTGATCGTCGCTCCGACGGGCGCGCCATTCGCAATTCCCTTCGCCATGACCATGATGTCCGGCTCGACCCCCCAGTGCTCGATGCCGAACCAGTGGCCTCCCGTGCGTCCGAATCCGGACTGAACCTCGTCCGAGATGAAAAGACCTCCGTATGATCGGATGATTTCCGCTGCACGGGCGAAGTAGCCGGGCGGCGGCACGATGTATCCACCCACACCCAGGATGGATTCAGCGATGAACGCCGCGGGCCGTCCGTTCGTCGTCGTGCTGATGACATCCTCCAAATCGCGCGCGAACGCCTCGCCGCAACTCTCGTCACAGGGTTGCTTGAAGGGACAACGGTACGGATACGGCGTCATCGCATGCTTGATGCCGGGGAACGAGGAAGCAAGCGGCCTCCACACCCCCATAGCCGTGACGTTCGTCGCCAAGAAGCTCCGACCGTGATAGGCCTGCCGCAGCGCGATGATCTCGCTCCGCCCGGTGTGCAGAAACGCCATGTGAATGGCCGTTTCGATCGCCTCAGTTCCGGAGTTCGTGAAGAACGTCTGGCTCAGGCCCCCCGGGGCAATCTCCGCCAGTCGCCGGGCTGCATCGACCTGCGGTTCGGTGACGTAGAGCGGAGACGTATGGCCCAGCCGTCCGACTTGGGCCTGGACACGCGCCACGACTTCGGGATGGCAGTGCCCCACGGACGTCGTGAGGATTCCCCCGAAGAGGTCCAGGTACTCCCGGCCCTCCACGTCCCGCACACGGACACCTTCGCCCTCATCCAAAACCAGAGGCTGGTCGTAGAGTGGCCTGACCGCGGGGAAAAGGAATTCCCTCTGGGCGGCGAGGACGTCCTCTCTCTTGGTCATCTGGGCGGTTCCACTAGGCG
>CAUZVZ010000029.1:0-22199 GCA_963583605.1 Gemmatimonadales bacterium UBA6960 | reverse complement strand
ACCCCACATGGCTCTCATATCCGCGATCATCCGACCCTTGGGCGTCAGGACCGCGGAGTACTCGATCCGGCCACTCACCAGCCCCTCCCGAAGGGCACCCGGGGCGGACGGCATGCGTCCCGTGAGCACACCCTGAAGGACGGCGATCGGGTCACGTCCCCGAACAAGCAGCCGGACCCGATGGCTGCGATCGCGAATGGCGAGTCCCTCCCGGGCCGCCCGGTATTCCGCCGAAGGATCCCCGTAGTGTCTCGCTACTTCGGCCCCGCGCACGCGGCCAAAGACAGCTCCTTCACCCATCTAAATCCTCTCCTTGGGCAGTCAGCCCCGCATCGAGGCGGCGCACCAGTCGCGCGACTCGCTTGGCATCGACCGCTCCAGGGGCTCCGTCTAGATACCGCCGGAGCTGCTCCTTCGCTTCCCTCTCCCGGCCGAGCCTCAGAAGCAAGATACCTCGATCGCGACGCTCCCCGGGGGGCGCCGGATGTACCAACATCAGACGCTCGACCACGGACAACGCCCGTTCATCGTCTTTCACGTTGACGTATAGGCCCTTGAGGTTGACTAGCAAGCGGCGGATCATATCGAGCTTGCTTGCGGCTCGGAGGAAAGCCGGCTGCATCCGAACCACGCCGCCGTATTGCTGATCCAACACCTCCTGTGCTTGAGTCTCGAAGCGGATTCGCCCCCCGTCGAACGGGTCGATCAAAAGGTGTTCGGCCACGCCGCGATAACGGACCAGAAAGTGGCCGGGGAAATTCACGCCTTCGAGAGGTAGATCGAGGCGCCAGCCCACTTCGAGCAGAATGATGCCGAGTGTGAGCGGGATTCCGAGGCGCCGATCCAAGACATCGTTGATAAACGAGTTCCGAGGATCGTGGTAGGACTCCTTGTTTCCTCGCAGGCCCTCCCGCTCGAACAACGTGTGGACCAACTCCCTGAGGACGACTGGGGGGGCGGTCTCGTCGTCCAGCCGATCCTTGACCGCTTCGGCCAGTGAGTCCAGCCGCAACGTGTATCGCTCCACGGGAAGCTGCGGGTATTCCTCCTGGGCGACGTAGAGGGCTGCCCGGCCGAGCTCGAAATCGCGGTCGGGCCTTCTCAATGCCTCACCCAGACGCGCGCGCGTCGAACCCATCGGAACGTCCATGCTCGAAGTTACCGTGTTCCCCCCCCTGGCGCCCGTATTTAGATTAGCCCGAACCGACGTGGTGTGCTGTCCCAACCATAGGCCGGCGTGCAGAGCCGGACGTCCTACGGAGCCGATTGAGGCCCGCTGAAAGAAAATGTCGCAAGAGCCCAGAGATCAGAAGCCCAGGATTCGCTTGAGCCAGCTTTCCCACGGGGCCGGGTGAGCTTGTAAACTCGGCATGTCCGAGTTGGCGCAGGTCCTGCGTCATCTGGTTCCAATCGAGAGCGAGCAAGCGCTGGTGGACGCCTCCACTGGCGACGACGCCGCCGTGTATTCGCTCGGGGACGGCAGGGCGCTGGTGGTGACGCTCGATTTCTTCACGCCGCTGGTCGATGATCCGTACGACTTCGGTCGCATCGCGGCAGCGAACGCACTCTCAGACATCTACGCGATGGGGGCCGATCCACTCTTCGTCCTCAACCTACTGGCGTTTCCCAGGGCCCTCCTGGACCACGGACTGGTCGAAGAGATCATTCGCGGAGGATCCGACATCGCCCGCGAAGCCGGTGTGCCCATCATGGGAGGCCACTCCGTGGACGACCCGGAACCCAAGTATGGGCTGGTCGCGATCGGCGAGGTGCGCGTCGAGAATCTCGTGACCAACGCCTCAGCCGAAGCAGGCGAATTGCTGGTTCTCACCAAGGCCCTCGGGACCGGCGTCGTGGCCACTGCCATCAAGGCCGACCGGGCCTCCACCACGGCTACCGAGGCAGCCGTAAAGAGCATGACGACCCTCAACCGCGAAGCGGCAGAAGCCATGAAGAGCGTGGGGGTCCGAACTGCTACCGATGTGACCGGGTACGGGCTCTTAGGTCACCTCAGCAACTTGCTCCTTCAGTCCGGCGTGGCAGCGGAGATCATGGCCGACGACGTCCCGGTCTTGCCCGAAGTGATGGAGTTGATCGCTGCAGGCCATATCCCTGGCGGAACTCGACGCAACCTCGAAGATCTTGAGGATCGCGTCGAATTCGGAGATCGGGACGAGAGCACACGCCTGATCCTGGCGGACGCACAGACCTCAGGGGGTCTGCTCATCGCGGTCCGGGAGGAACGGGCTGAGGAGCTCATGGAACTCCTCCAGGACGCCGCCCCCGTGGCGGCGATCATCGGACGTATCGCCGACGGGGCGCCAGGAACCATCAAGGTCCTGTAGAGGCCGGTGGAACGCCCCTGAAGGCTGTTCTACGCCGGCGCGGGGCTCTGCGAGGGACTCGCCTTCGCACGGGGCTTGGTTTTCACGGCTTTCTTTTTCGCTTTCTTCGCCACGTCGCTCTTGAGGGCGATCTTGATCACCTGGTCCAAGTCCTCCACCAGGTGAATGGTCAGCGAGTTTCTCACTTCTTCCCGGAGATCGTCCAGATCGGCCTCGTTGTCACACGGGATGATGATCTCGTCGATTCCGGCGCGAACAGCCCCCAGGAGCTTCTCTTTGATGCCGCCGATCGGAAGCACCCGGCCGGTCAGCGTCAACTCACCGGTCATCGCGACGTCTCGACGGATCTTGCGTCCCGAGAGGGCAGACACCAATGCCGTGGCCATCGTAATTCCGGCGGAGGGACCATCCTTGGGAACGGCCCCGGCCGGCACATGGATGTGCACCTCCCGGCCCTTGAGCGCATCCTCCGGGATGCTGAGGCTGGCGTAGTTGCTCTTGGCGTAGCTCAGTGCAGCCCGCCCAGACTCCTTCATGACGTCACCCAACTGGCCGGTGAGAACCAGAGCGCCCTCCCCGCTCATCACGCTGACTTCGACGAACATGATGTCTCCGCCCATGGGCGTATAGAACATTCCGGTCGCCACCCCCACCACGTCCGAAGCAGCCATCCGCTCGGGATGTACCCTTGGGCGCCCGATCAACTCCCGGATGACGGCCCGATTTACCTCGAGATCCTCCACTTCATGCGCGGCAACCTTACGCGCCACCTTTCGGGCCAGTTTACCCAACTGACGCTCGATCTGACGAACTCCGGCCTCCCGCGTGTATTCCTGAATCAGGGCGAGAAGCGCATCATCACCCAACAACATTTCACCTTCACGAAGGCCATTCTCTTTCAGCTGGCGCGGAAGCAGATAACGCTTCGCGATCTCGAGCTTTTCGGCCTCAGTGTACCCCGAAAAATCGACCTTCTCCATGCGATCATACAGCGGGGGCGGAATCCGGTCCGCATAGTTCGCCGTCGCAATGAAGAGCACTTCTGAGAGATCGAACGGCATACCAAGGTAGTGATCCGTGAAGCTCGAATTCTGAGCCGGATCCAGGACTTCGAGCAGCGCCGCACTCGGATCTCCCTGGAACGACACGCCCAGCTTGTCGACCTCGTCCAGCAGGAACACCGGATTCTTTGACTTGGCTTGCCGCATTCCCTGGATGATGCGGCCGGGCATGGCACCCACATAGGTACGGCGGTGACCGCGAATGTCGGCCTCGTCACGAGCGCCGCCGAGCGAGATCCTCACGTATTCTCTGCCCAGTGAACGGGCGATGGACTGTGCGATGCTCGTCTTTCCGACTCCCGGCGGACCTACGAAAAGGAGAATCGGACCCCGGCCACCCACGACCTCCGCTTCTGTGTCCGCGACATCGGCCGTCCCGTTAGCGTCGCTCGACTCCTCCGCCGTGCTCGCCTTATCAGGCTCGGTGGCCTCGCCGGCCCCGTCGTCCCCAGCCCCATCGCCTGAGTCCTCCCACCGATCCAACTGGAGTTTCCGAACCGCCAGGAACTCCAAGACACGGTCCTTCACGTCCTCCAGGCCGTAGTGATCCTCGTCCAAGATCTCCGTCGATAGGGCGAGGTCGATCTTGTCTTCCGATCGGACGTTCCACGGGAGCTCCGTCACCCACTCCAGGAACGTTCGGATGACTTGGTACTCCGCGGACTGTGGACTCGTGCGCTCCAGACGTTTGAGTTCCCGCTCGACTTCTGTGTGCTGGTCCTCGTCGAGTCCCAGTGCCTCGACCCGCTCTCGGAGCTCCTCGACATCGTCCCGCTCGTCCTCGTCGCCCAACTCACGCTGGATCTGCTTGAGCTGCTCGCGAAGAAGCATCTCCCGCTGCCGCTCACCGAGCTCCTCCTGCACCCTCGCCTGGATTTCCTCTTGGGCATCGAGGCGAGCCAACTCACGCTCCACGGCGACCAGCGCCTCACGCATGCGCTCCTCGTCGTCGAGCAGTTCCAGAAGCGCTTGCTTGTCCTCCGTTTCGAGTTCCAAATAGAAGGAAACGAGATCAGCGAACGCACCCGGCTCATCCACACCCTGGATCAGCTGGTTGAGAGCCTCAGCCGGAACCCCCCTTCGCGTGCCCAACTCAGCGGCGCGCTCCCTCAACTCATGATTCAGCGCCTGAAAAGCTGGCTCCTGGGGATTCGGAGCCGGCTGGCATTCCATCTCCAAGAGCACCGCGTGCAGCATTCCCTCACCCTCAGACTCGTAGGAAACGACCTGCGCCCGTCCCTCACCTTGCACGAGGAGCTGAACACCACCCCGAACCCTGTGCGTCTGGATGATGCGCACGACCGTCCCGACAGTGTAGAGCACGTCGGGGGACGGGTCGTCGACGTTCTCCTTCTGAGCCACAGCGAAGAGTCGGCGGTCTCCCTCGAGTGCCTCCTGCACGGCCTCTACCGTACCGGGCCGGCCGGCCGAGATCGGCACCGCCACCCCTGGGTAGACGACCGTATCCCTCAGCGGCAAAACCGGAAGTGTGTATCGCTCACTCATGGGTCCTCGCAGTCGATTTCATCATGATTCGGAATAGAGACATCGCTGATATCCTAACGCCCACTCCCTTGGCACCCATTCCCAATCGGTGCCGTAACATCGGGGGCGACTCAGGAATTGACGCTACTGCATGAATCCTGCCACGCCCAGCATACTTGGAATATGCCGTACTTGCAGTCCTCCTGCCATTAATTGCACTCCCCCTGTCATAATGTCGGCCTGTTTCGGCATAACTTTGGCGCTTAGGTTCCCCAAAACTCGTTGATCATACGTTTTCCTTCTCCGGCCAAACCATGCTCGAAGGCGTCACCTGGTTCAGGCAATCCTCCGTTCGGATTCGGCGAGGCGGTGTCGAGATCCATATCGACCCCTGGGGAATACCGGAGGAGAGCACGGCAGATTACATACTTCTGACGCACCCCCATTTCGACAATTTTTCCGAAGACGACATCGCGAGGGTGCGGGGTCGGAAGACCACGCTGGTGGCTCCGGCTTCGATGAGGAAGCAACTGGAAGATGTCGATCATCTGATGCGGCCGGGCGACATGATCCATCTCGACGGCATCGAAATCCTCGCCGTACCGGCCTACAACGAGGGCAAGAAGTTCCACCCTCCGGAGAACGAATGGTTGGGGTACGTGTTCACGCTGAACGGGGTCACGTACTACCACTCCGGCGACACCGACTTCCTCAAGGCGATGAACCAGATAAGGTGTGATGTGGCGTTCTTGCCCTGCGAGGGTCACTACACGATGGGACCGGAGGATGCCGTCCGCGCCGCCACCGCGTGCCAAGCTCGCATTGTCATCCCGGTGCACTGGGGCGGCGGCACTGAGACCCGCAAGAACGCCGAGCTCGTGAAGGAGTTGTTCGAGGGCCAGGTGGCCATCCTGGAACAGGGCCTGCCGGGCTGACCAAGACTGTGGCGGCTGCGGGGCGGTCTACGGTGTACGCTCCCAGAGATGCGGTCGCCACGAGCCAACCGCTCGCGAGCGAGGCCGGACTGGAGATTCTCCTCCGGGGCGGTAACGCGATCGATGCCGCGGTGGCCGCCGCCGCGGTCCTCAACGTCGTGGAACCCCACATGACCGGAGTAGGTGGCGACATGTTCGCCATTCTCTGGTCGGCCCGGGAGCAGCACCTCGTCGGACTCGACGCGAGTGGGCGGGCGGGCTCGCTCCTCACCCCGGACGCCCTTCGAGCCACCGGGCATGGGAGCATGCCGGGCAGTGGACCTGCGCCGGTCACCGTTCCCGGCGCCCTCGCGGGCTGGGCCGCCCTGTTGGAGCGGTACGGAACGATGTCACTCGCGGAGGTGCTCGCCCCGGCCATTCGAATCGCTGAGGAGGGTTTCGCCGTCACGCCGATCATCGCCGGGCAGTGGCGTGCACAGGAGGAGACCCTCTCTCGCAACTCAGGCGCGGCCGCCACCTACTTACTCGAAGGGAAGCGAGGTCCCGAGGCCGGCGAGTCGTTTCGGAACCCAGACTTGGCGCGAAGCTTCAGCGCGCTGGCTGAAGGAGGGCCCGACGTGTTTTACGGCGGGGAGCTAGGGCGCACGATCGTGGATGGCTTGGCGGAGCTCGGAGGCTATTTGACACTCAACGACCTCGCCAACCATTCCGCCGAATGGGTAGATCCGATCTCGATCGACTTCCGGGATCACACCGTGTGGGAGCTTCCTCCCGCAGGCCAAGGTGTCGCGGCGTTGCAGATGATGAAAATGATGGAGCCGCTCGACCTCGAAGGGATGGGGCATAACTCCGCACCGTACCTCCACTATCTCATCGAAGCGAAGAAGCTCGCGTTCGCGGACCTGGACCGGTACGTCGCCGACCGCGACCACATGGAGGTCTCGGTGGACCAGCTCCTCGACGAGGAATACCTGAACGGGCGCCGGACCTTGATCCATCCCACCCGGGCCGCGGTCAGGCCCCAGCCCGGCCCCGCGATTACCGACACGGAGACGATCTACCTGTCGGTGGCGGACTCCGAGGGCAACATGATCTCGTTCATCAACAGCCTCTTCGAACACTTCGGATCGGGGGTTGTCATCCCAGGCACGGGCTTCGCGCTCCAGAACCGGGGCGCCGGCTTCACCCTCGAGGACGGCCACCCCAATCAGGTGGCTCCGGGCAAGCGCCCGTTCCACACGCTCCTCCCTGGCTTCGTCACGAAGGCGGGCGTTCCGTGGATGACCTTCGGGCTCATGGGTGGGTCGATGCAGCCCCAGGGTCACACACAGATGCTCCTCAACATCCTGGTATTCGGAATGGATGTTCAAGCGGCGATCGACGCGGCCCGCATCAGGCACCTTGACGGCTATCGCGTCGCGATCGAGCGCACCGTCGGTGAGAACGTCCGTGCACAGCTCCGCGCGATGGGCCATGAGATCACGGATGAAACCCAGTCCGGCTTCGGAGGTGCGCAAGCCATTATGAGGTTGGACCAAGGCTGGGCCGCCGGGTCCGACTCGAGGAAGGACGGTATAGCCGTCGGCCGGTAAGCATGGTCGCCAACCGGTACGCAGGAATGGCCGGCGGCGGGTAAGTAGGAATGGCGGCCGCTTAGAAAGCCGGTCCTTTACATCCGCCGGTAGGCTGGTCCGCTCCCACCCTCGCGGGCAGTCCACCGCGGCCCGAGAACGTCGGTCGCCTTACAGTCGACACAGTTGGGCGGGTTGACGCGCAGCTCGTCACCGTCGCGCTCGTAGACCCCTGCCGGGCACATGTGCATGTACAACTCAGCCGCTTCGGGAGTCACGTCCTCGCCCACTATCAAATGACTGGGACCGTCGTCGCGCGTCTGGTTCCCGGCTTTGTAGACCGCGTCCACCTTGCTGAACGTGAGCTTCCCGTCGGGTCGGACCCCGTGCCCAGGCCCACCATCCCCGAGCACTCGCTCCTCCTCAGCATCCTCCGGTGTCGTGATCTTCCCGCCAGGAATCGCACCGCCGGAGGCGGTCATGAGACCGGCCCGGACCGCCCCCCCGAGGAATCCCTTCTTGAACGCGAGACGGATGTTCCGGGTGCCTCGTAAGTCTTTCATGATGTAGCTCGCGTTCACCGCTTCGGTGTAGGATCGCAGTCCCACCTCCGACACGTCATCCGCTTTGAGCGCACGGAAAATCGCCCTCGCGGCCAAAATCCCCGAGTGCATGGCATAGTGGATTCCCTTGAGTGAGGGCACGTCTACGTACCCGGCGGCGTCACCCACCACGCATACTCCATCTCCGTGGCGACGCTCGGGTACCGAATGGTATCCGCCCTCAGGAATCGTCTTCGCCCCCCACTCCACCATCTCGCCGCCCTCAAGATACGGCCGGAGGAGGGGGTGGAGCTTCATCCGCTGCAGCACGTTGTGGACGTCGAAGCGGGCATCCCGATAGTCTAGTCCGACGACGAGGCCCAACGCGACCAGATTCTCATTGAGCGGATACATGAAGCTGCCGCCGAAGGCGTCACCCGGGAGCGGCCATCCCATCGTGTGAATCACCCGATCCAACGGGACTGAGGTTTCCCACAACTCCTTCACCCCGAGGGCGAAGATCTGGGGATTTTCGGAGCCGATCCCTTGCCACTTCAAGAACGCTTGTGTGAGGGGCCCCCGGGTGCCCTCCGAGAGAACGGTCACACGGGCAGTCACATCCATGGCCGGCACGTGGTCGCGGCCAGGGCGGCCCTCGCGGTCGAGGCCAGAGGGCGTGGTGCGCACGCCGATGACGCGATCAGCTTCGACCAGCAATCCATCCACCGGAAAGCCGGGAAACACGTTGACGCCGAGGCCCTCGGCCTTCTCTCCCAACCACCGCACCATCTCGCAGATCGAGGCCACGTGGTTGCCGTGGTTCCTCATGGTGGGGGGCGTCGGTATCCGGAACGCCTTCTCCTCCGTAAGGAAGTAGACCGCCTCCTTTCCGACCGGGCCCCGGAGCGGAAGATCACCGATGTCGAGTCCCGGAAAGAGCTCGTACAACGCGACCGGGTTCACCACCGCCCCGGACAGGGAGTGCTCGCCGAGCTGGCTCGCCTTCTCCAGAACCCCGATTTCGATGTCCCCCAGCCCGCCCGCACTCTCGTTGTCTCTCGAGACGAGCCGGGCCAACTCAATAGCCCCCGCGAGACCGGCGGGCCCACCCCCCACGAACACCACGTCCACGGGAACCGCCTCAGGGTCGGGCGCGTCTCTGAGAATCAGCCGGTCCATCGCCAGGGGCGCCTGAAATCGGGCAGGCCGAATGAGTTCGGCCGATCGAGGCTTGTCGGACATCGTCGCTCCCCGGAAGCCTGTTGAAGAAGTACTTTGGGTCTCTTATCGTCGACGCGTGACTAGGTGGACAGGGACCGCGCTCAGGATCCGGTGAACCCTCCGGGTGTATCGGAGTCACCCGCGCTCGATCCCACCCGGTTCCGCATTCCGAACAGCTAAGAAAGTCGCGGATTGGCGCAGCGATTCCAACTTCGCCACCATACGGGGGCGCTGAGCCTCCATTCCATTTCGCCACCCACGGATGAAACGCTTTCTATGACTTCTAACCGGCCCGGCACCGTCGGAGAACTCAAGTCCTCCGGATACGAGCCCCGCACCGTGAAGGATGAGCTGAGGAAGAACTTGATCGTCAAGCTTAAGTCCGGAGAGGAGATCTTCCCCGGGATCGTCGGCTTCGATGATACGGTCGTTCCCATGATCGCGAACGGCATTCTAGCCCACCACGACTTCATCTTGTTGGGCCTACGGGGTCAGGCGAAGAGCCGGATTCTCAGGCAGCTCGTGGACCTTCTCGATCCTGAGATCCCGATCCTCGAGGGGAGCGAGATCAACGACGATCCACTTAGGCCGATCTCCAAGTATGCGCGGACGGTACTCGAGGAGAGAGGTGACGACGCGCCGGTCGCATGGGTGACCCGGGACAATCGTTTCGTGGAGAAGCTGGCGACGCCGGACGTGACCATCGCCGACATCATTGGCGACGTGGACCCCATCAAAGCCGCCCGTGGAGGACACATCCTCGCGGACGAGCTGACCATCCACTATGGACTTCTCCCCCGGGCCAATCGCGGCATCTTCGCCATGAACGAGTTGCCCGATCTCGCCGGCAAGATTCAGGTTGGCCTCTTCAACATCCTCCAAGAGGGTGACGTGCAGGTGAAGGGGTACCCCATCCGCCTGCCCCTGGACGTCTTTCTGGTGTTCACGGCGAATCCCGAGGACTACACGGCGCGCGGAAAGATCATCACTCCGCTCAAAGACAGGATCGGCGCCGAAATCCAGACGCACTATCCGACCGATGTGTCCATCGGCATGGACATCACCCAGCAGGAGGCCTGGCTCGACCGGGACTGCATTCCGATCGAGGTGCCGGACTTCATCGCCGAGATGGTCGAGCGGATCGCGTTTCTGGGCAGAGAGGACAAGCGGATCGACCAGCGCTCGGGCGTCAGCCAGCGCATGCCGATCACCGTACTCGAGAGCGTCGTCTCGTCGGCCGAACGCAGGGCGTTTTTGCTGGGGGAGGAGCTCGTCGTCCCCCGCGTGTCCGACATCTACGGGGCGCTCCCGGCTATCACCGGGAAGATGGAGCTCGAGTACGAGGGAGAATTGCATGGCTCTGACCGGATCGCACGGGAGTTGATCAGCGCGGCGGCAAGCGGTGTGTTTCAGGCGAGGGCGGGCGGCTCCGACCTCGAGGAGATGATCGAGTACTTCGAGCTGGGGGGAGCCCTCCAGGTGGGATCCGACAGCTCGGCGGAGGCCTGTGTTCAGGGCTTCGAAATCGTGCCCGGTCTCCTGAAATTGGTCCAGGGGGTAGGCCTCGCTCCGAAGTCGTCCTCACCGGGATTGCGTGCCGGAGCATGTGAACTCGTTCTGGAAGCGTTGGCGGCAGATCGGAAGATCAGCCGCTCGGTCAGCGGCAGCTATGCGAAGGCCCGCCATGAGACTGCTCAGGACAAGGGCTACAAGGGGTTCGACCCGTTCGGAGGCGTCAGCCAGTAGGCCGGGCCCCTCTGGCCAAAGCGAGGATCTTTCTCTGGGCGACCGGGAGCGGGAGATGTTCGGCCTGCTCTGGCGAGACCCAAACGGGTTCCTCTGTCGCGAGCCCCTCCGATGGTGTGGGTCCGGCCGTAGGCGCGGGCCCGGCCGTAGGAATCGCCCCTGCCCCCGATGATCCTACTCCGACCACCAACAGAGGACGGTACACCGCCTTGAGATGGGTGAACGCGTGACGGACCTCCGGCAGGACGCTGTAGCTCAGCGCACCTGGCGTTAGCCGGAGGCCCAGGTCCGCCAGGCGGGCCCGGCATCGCTCCTTCAGCGAGTTTCCCGGGCTGAGTGGACCTCCCATGGGCGTGGCGTCCTCCACCCCGATCTCGACAGCGGGAAATTCCCAGAGCCCACCGAGGAGACCCTCCGTTGGACGACGCACCATGAGCACCTCACCGGCCGAGTTGAGTGCCACCACAACCTCGTAGGAGACGGTACGCACGCGCGGCCGTCTCTTCGAGGCGGGCCTCAACTCCCGCGTGCCCTCGGACAGGGCCCGGCACTCTACCGTCAACGGACATGCCGAGCACCGCGGGGATCGGGGAGTGCATACAGTGGCCCCCAACTCCATGAGCGCCTGGTTCCAATCCCCGGGCCGATCGGGATCGACGAGCTCGCCGGCCTGCTTTCGTAAGCTCGCGTCGGTCGGATCCTCGAGGTCGAAGAGCCGAGACAACACGCGCCGCACGTTCCCGTCGACGGCCGGCACCACCTCCCCGTAGGCGATGCTCGCGATCGCGCCTGAGGTGTACTCGCCGATCCCCGGAAGCGTCTTGAGGCTCCGCGAGTCCTGGGGAATCACACCGCCGAGCCGCTCCCGCACGAGCCGGGCCGAGCGATGGAGATTCCGGGCCCGCGAGTAGTAACCGAGGCCCTCCCAGGCCTTCAACACGGACTCTTCGTCTACGTCGGCGAGTACCTCGACCGTGGGAAAGCGCTCCATCCAGCGGTCGTAGTAGGGAATCGCGGTCTCGACACGGGTCTGCTGGAGCATGATTTCGGAGACCCACACCCGATACGGCTCCTGGTTCTCTCGCCACGGGAGATCGCGCCGATGCGTATCGTAGTGCTCCAGGAGGAGCTGCCTGAGTCGCGTCGGGTCAGAGAGGGCCGTCGCTACCCCCCCAGCACGTTGAACTGCCGCGTATACTTCAGGGCCAACGAGCGCCCGAGGGGCCCGGCGAGCTGGTCGATCCCTTGAATCTCGTTATAGACGAGGAAGAGTCCCGTCCCGGCCGTGTTCAGCCATCCGAAGCGCACGTTCGCCGAGAGACGATCGATCTGATCACTGTACTGGATCAGCGACTGAAGATAGATCCGGGGGGTGAAGAAGTACCCGAGGCTCAAGCCCACGAGGGTTGTCTGGAATTTACCCTCCGGAAGGTCGACATCATTGTAGTCGAGTCTGACAGACGTACTGAACGCCGCGCCGCGCCTCAAGGTGACCGCGGTCTGGATGTTCCGACGATCTCCGGACAAGAAAGTTCCGGCAGTAAGTCTTGTGTTGAGAGAAAGGTCGGCCGCGCTATTCGTGTTGAAAACCAGCTGGGCCTCCCACCCGTCGTAAGTTCCGGTGGGCACGACCACATCCGTCCCCCTGATTGCGAAATCCTCGTAGAGCCCCTCCCGTACCCAGTTGGCCGTTGTGAAGAGCACCATTCCGTCGGGCCGTTCCCAGTGGACGTCGAAATGGAGGCGACTCGACTCCTCAAAACCGCTTGCGACGCCGGTCCGCCGACTCCGGTACGTATCAAAGGACGCGTGGGGACGAATCTCCCTCAGGAACCCGTTGGGCCGAATGAATCTCTGGACGCGCCCCGTATATGACCGGTATCCGTCCCGCGGGACGAAGCCCACTTCGGGATTGAAGTTCTCCCCGATCTCACGTATACCAACGGACCCGTCCCAATTTCGACTCGCCCATGAGGCGTTGGCATCGTAGGCCCGCTCGCTACCCGAAAGCCCGGGCGTCTGCGTTTGTGCTACGAAGGAGGAGAGCGTCACCGCTTCTCCGATCGCGACCCGTGCATCCGCGGCGTACGTCCTGTTGTAGTCACCGGAGGCCTCGCCGTTGCGATCGATGAACAGCGCCCCGACCCGCGAGCGGTTGGGAAGCTCCCGGGCGACACGGGCTACTGAGTAGGCGTTGTCCGGCTGAACCCCACCGGCGCCATTGGTCTGGATGTGGAGAAGACCGACGTTGAAGCCGGCGGCCTTGCCCGAGATGCGTCCTCCGCCCTTGATCGGGACCTGCTCACCGTCGACGATCCCGATGTTCCGGCTGAAGAAGAGATCCGCACCTCTCTGGCCCACCGTAAAGAAGCCTGCATTCTCCAAGAAGAAGGGTCTCTTTTCTGGAAAGAGCAGCGAAAAGCGTGTGAGGTTCACCTGCTGGTTGTCCACCTCGACCTGCGCGAAGTCGGTGTTCGCCGTCACATCGAGTGTCAGACCCTGGGTCACCTGAATCTTGGCCTCACCGCCGAAATCCGCGTCTTCATCGAACGCAGTCTCACCCAGCTCGTAATTCCGCATGGACGAGGTCAAAACGTACGGCGTCACGGTGGCCAGCCGCCGGAAGGGCGGCGTGAGCCCCTCGAGGTCGCCGGCGTAGTTCAAGCGGTAGAGATTGAACTCCCGGGGCACGGGAGACCAGAACGACTCCTCGTTCAGCCGACGGATCCGTCGGGCCACGTTGAATCCCCAGGACGGGCTGTCCGTCCCGTAGCGCAGGGTGTTGAACGGAATGCGGAACTCGGCGTACCATCCCGCTCCATCGAGGGACGTGGCCACCGTCCAACTCCCGTCCCAATTCTTGTTGAAGCCGCCGCCCGAGCCCGATTGGAATCGATTTTGGCCGCCCCCGCCGCCGCCGCCACCGAAACGTCCCCCGCCCTGACCCCCATTGGCAACTTGGCCGTCGTACTCGATGCCGGCCGGCGTGGTGCCGAACACGAATCCGTTTTGCTCATCCTTGTAGGTGTCCAGGATGAGGATCACGTTGTCGCTCGCCGAGACCTCGTAGTCGCGGATGCGCTCGCCCGGCACGATTTCGCCGGGTCGGCTGTCGAACGCCCAGACGCCCACGTAGAGAGCCTCATCGTCGAAGACGACTCTGACTTCGGTGCGTTCCGATGCCGGCTGCCCGTCACGGGGCTCCCGCTGAGTGAAGTTGGTCATCAGCGCCGCCTGCGCCCACGCCGCATCATCGAGGCGGCCGTCGATCAGCGGCGGATTCGTCACCCGCGCCGCGGCAGCCACGCCACTAGGGAGCGATGCGTCGGCGCCCGCTTCATCGGAGAGGGGCCTGGTTTGTGCCGTGACGGTGGAAGCGAAAAGGATGGCGAAAAAGCTGGCGAGGCGGAGCGGCATCGTCGTCATCACGGCAGGCGGAGCGGCATCGTCATCACCACAGTCGGTAGGTCAGTGGAAACGTTTCAACGGCCCAAAAGGTAGCTTAATGGTCGACACCGCGCGCGGACACGAAGTCCGCGTCGGCGAAGTGGCCCACCCGCTCGACCTCAGTTAGAATTGAGAGGTAGAGGTAGGGTCCACCCATCGCCGGGCTCCTTAATAATGCGTTTTGCGACTTACACCAAATATCGAGGCGGCTGGCTCGACGCAATGAACCTCGAGGGCCTCATGGAATCCCTCTCAGACTTTCTGTTGAACGGGGGCTTCGCCGGGGGACCGAACCACCACCCCTTCTGGGGATGGTCGGGGACTGAGGATACGAATTCTCTGGACGCTCTGAAGAGCGCCCTCTTGAAGGCGCTGATCGAGAGCGGTCAACTCACACCGGAGATGGTAGAGGAGCTGCGTGGCGAGGGGCAGGGAAACGAAGCTGTTCAGCAGCAGATCGCCGACCTCTTGGACGATCTGATCCAGCGCATGGTCGAGGAGGGCTACCTAACGCTGGAAGATGGGACACCCACCATGCCCGGTGCCGTCCAGGACGTCACTGGAATGGGCGAGATCGACGAGGCCAAAGAGGCGGCCCAATCGGTGCAGTTCAACCTGACCCAGAAAGGCACGGATTTCCTCGGGTACGGAGCGCTCAAGAGCCTTCTCTCGGCGCTCGGATCCTCGAGTCTCGGATCACACGAAACGCCCCACCTCGCCACCGGCGTCGAGGCCGACGCCGCGAGCAGGCCCTACGAGTTCGGTGACACAATGAACCTCGACGTTCCCGCTACGCTCAAAAACGCCATCGAGCGGGAAGGCATCGGCGTGCCGCTCGACATCGACTATAAGGATCTCATGGTGCACCAGACCGAGTACCGGTCCTCATGCGCCACGGTGCTGATGCTCGACATCTCGCATTCTATGATTCTCTACGGAGAGGATCGCTTCACCCCGGCCAAGCGTGTGGCGCTAGCTCTCTCCCATCTCATCCGTACACGGTTCCCCGGAGACTCCCTCCACGTCGTCACGTTCGGGGATCAAGCGGAGGAGATTCCCCTGAGCCAGTTGGCGAAAGCCCAAGTGGGGCCCTTCCACACGAACACTGCGGAGGGACTGCTCCTGGGGCGAAACATTCTGCGAGCACAGAAGAAGGACATGCGCCAGATCATCATGATCACCGACGGGAAGCCGTCTGCCGTTACCATGCCCGACGGGCTGATCTACAAGAACTCCGGCGGCATGGACCAACACATCCTGCAGCAGACGTTCCGGGAGGTGTCCGCCTGCCGACGCGCCGGAATCCTGATCAACACCTTCATGCTGGCGCAGGACCCCTATCTGGTGCAGTTCGTTCAGAGAGTCTCGGAGATCGCGAGAGGTAAAGCCTACTTCACGTCTCCCCAGACGCTCGGGCAGTACATTATGATGGACTTCATGCGGCGCAAACGGCGGAAGATCGCCTAGGGCCAGGAGCTCGCCAGGTGAATGAGCCGTTTCACCGTCATCACTGGATTGTTCGGCTCACGCATTGGTGTGCGTTCGCCATGCCCGGTGCGGCGAGATGGCCCGCGGCGACTCAGCCGCTGAGGTGCGACCGCTGGATCGCAAGAGGTGATGTGCGGCCCGTCGAGGGCCGTCTCCCGGTCCGTTGTCGTTGGATTACTGCTGGGGCCTTCCGGCGTGCGGCGATGGTTCGACTGAGCTCAACGCCCTTCAGAGGTCCGCCACGGTCGTATTTGGCTATATGGCGCCGACCGCCACGGACCCGGCCGTAGCCGCGATGTTTCCCCAATGTGTGCAGGGCGTGAACGTGACACACCTACACGCCAGGTGGCGCGACTTTCAGGCGTTCGCCCTCACGGCGATGGGGCCGGGCCGCTGGGAAATCATCTTCACCAACGTTCCCGTAGGGTCTGAGCAGCGGAGCCGCATCGGTGATCCCAATGCCTGCGCCCTGAACGCGACTGGAGCCAGCACGGAGGGTGTGGCGGCCAACGGCACGGTCCTCACTCGCGTCGTGGATACGCCGGGCAACGGGATCGAGCCGGGTCTGGCGTTCGAGGTGGCGGCGGAAGGGAGCGTCACTCCGTGAGAGGCAGAGAGTTGCTCGAGGGTGCGATTGTACCCTGGAAGCACAAACGCCACCCACGTACGTATCCTCACGATATAAAGATACGTACACCTCTCCGAAGAGAAACTCCGGTGCGCCTCGGAGCTCGTCGTAGTCACGCGCTGCTGCTTGCTCGCGCAGGAGCGCCACGGCATTTTTCGCCAGGGTCAGCGTGCGAAGGGATCTAATGCCCGACAAATCAGGGCGGCAGCTCGCTGCCGTGATCTTCACGAACGTGGTGGGCTACACCGCCATGACGCAGCGGAATGAGGAGGAAGCGCTTTCCGCTCAGATGCGTCAGCGTGACGCGGTTGCTTCCTCCGCTGGGGAGCACGGTGGTAAGGTTGTCCAGCACGATGGCGACGGCAGTCTCACCGTCTTCCCTAGTGCAATCGCTGCGGTTTCAGCTGCAATCGACATCCAACGTGTACTCGCAATCGACAGCCCCGTGCCGGTTTAATGAATATGCCGGATGCCCTTTCCGACCAACCAGTAATTGACAGGCCAGGCGGCGAGGAAGCCGGCCGTTAGCGCCAAGAGCATTCTCCGCCAAAAGAGCGGGCTGGCGAGACCCGCTTGCATCACGCCCGGCGTATAGACCTCGACTAGGACCTCGGCCATTTCCATGACGGCAATGCTCAAGCCCTCAGCGACGAGCACTTGGCGCATGGCCCAAGACCGCGAGAATCCCGCCCGCAAGAGCGGGATCAGACCCAACGCGAACCCGAAGACGAATCTGGGGACCACAGCGAGCACGATCGTCGCGACGGCCGTCAGCCCGATCGCCACTCCGAGGACCACACCCACGACCTCTCCCAGTCCGCAGCCGGCTAGACAGTGGACGGTCGCACTCGTCGATAGTCGGATGCGATCCTGGGAGGGATCGGTGTAATCTCCACCGCCCCCCCCGCAGAGTGGTCGTGGGCCTCCTCGTGATGTCCGTCCACATTCGTTCTCCCATATGGGTGGAGGGGCACGGATTCCCCTTGCCACCCCGATCACTCTCGGGCACGTTACGATTCCTCGAACCGCGTGTGCAGAGGGATCAATCACATCCGCCAACGGCCGGAAACGGTCGTGAACGATTTTCCCGACCGTATATGTCTGAGCGTACTATAGAGGGTCTCCGGATCCATATCGACCGAGACCTATGTGTCAGCTTTGGGGATTGCATTGAAGCGGCGCCAGGCGTCTTCGAATTCGACGACGAGGACATAGCGGTCTTCGTGAGTGAGACCGGTACGATCACTCGGGAGGGACTGATCGAGGCTTGCGCTTCTTGCCCCGTCGACGCGCTTACCGCATTCGACGAGCAGGGGGAGCAACTCGCTCCGTGAGGGTCGCCTACGAGGCACGTGCGCTCTCCGGGGGCTTGGAGAACGACTGATTCGATGCGTAAGATTAGAACCTATCAAGAGGTCACCCACGAAACCGGCTCAGGCCTCCTTGAGCAGGTGGTGGATCAGCAACGCCGCCTCGCCGACCGCCTCGCTCGGGTTCAGTCGGTCGTGGCCGTCGCGAGCGGCAAAGGGGGCGTCGGCAAGAGCGCCGTCACGGCCAACTTGGCCGCCGCTCTCGCGTCCAGAGGGCTCGCCGTCGGGGCCGCCGACGCCGATCTGAACGGACCCTCGTTGGCACGTATGTTGGGCGTATCCGGGGCCCGGCTGGCCGATCGCCAAAGCGGAGTGGCGCCCGCCCAAAGCCCGTCGGGAGTCCGGGTCATATCCATGGAACTGCTCCAGGAGGAGGAGGACGCCCCCCTTCGCTGGCGGGAGCCCGGGATGGGCGGATTCATTTGGCAAAGCACGCTCGAGACGGGGGTCCTCAGAGAGTTCCTGGGAGACGTGGAGTGGGGAGAACTCGACGTACTCTTGGTCGACGTCCCCCCGGGGACGGACAAGATCGGACGGCTCCTGGAGCTGGTCCCGGATCTCGATCAGATGCTCCTGGTCACGACCCCGTCCGAAGCGGCTCGTTTCGTGGTGTCCAAGTCCGTTCGGATGGCTCGTGAAGCAGCTGTGGGGACGATCGCGTTGGTTTCGAATATGGCGGGCCACACATGTTCGGAGTGCGGTCACGTGTCCGAACTCTTCACGGGCGACGGCGCCAACCGCCTCGAGGAAGAGTCCGGCGTACCGGTTTGGGCGGTGATCCCCTTCGATCCACGGCTCGGCGCCGCCACGGACTCTGGGACGCCGCTCGTGATTTCGGACCCCGAGGCCCACTCGAGCCGGGCGATTTTCGCTTTGGCCGATCGAGTCGAAGAGCACGTCGGGATCCGGGCCGAGGACACCACTGAGGACGCGGTCGAGGAAGGGGGCTCATGAAGTTTATCTGCTTAGACTGCGACGATGTCATGGCGTTCGCAGAGCGACAGATTCCCGGAGATGGTACGCTGGCGGCCGTATTCACATGCGGGTCATGCGGACGGGAGATGGCGATGCTCACCAACCCGATGGAGACGCAACTGGTCTCCAGCATGGGCGTGAAGATCGGCGGCCGCGAAGTCCCTGCGCAGCCTATGGAGCTGGCGCGCACGTCGCTAGAGGGCGGTCGCGAGGGTGCGTTCGCGCTGTCGGAGGATATCCCGCTCGCGTCGGGGGAAACGGCGATCCCGGATGAGAGCGCTGACGCCGGCGAGGTCGCCACGGGCCGCGTCGTGTGGACGGCTGAGGCCGCGGGCCGACTCGAGCGAGTGCCCAGTTTCGTCCGCGGCATGGTGAAACGGATTTACACCGACTGGGCACGCGAGAAGGGCGTTTCGGAGATCACGCCCGACGTCATGGATCGGGCTCGCACGGAGTTGGGCCTGGAGGGGATGTAGGTTTGTTCGGCGCCACAGAGCTTTCCTTCACTTACCCGTCAGGCCGCAGGGGCTTGGGAAGGGTCACCCTCCTAGGAGACCCCGGGGATCGCGTGGTCGTGATGGGCCCAAACGGATCCGGGAAGAGCACCTTGCTACGCCTTGTATCCACGGAACTCCCCTCCCTCCCGGGAGCGCTCACCCTTTTCGACGGGGCTCACGGACGCTCTTCGAGAGAGGTCCGCAGAAGGATCGGCATCGTTCAGGATACACCGGTCCACATCGACGATCTCACGGGAATGGAGAACGGGCTCCTGTTTGCCGAGCTCTACGGCTTACCGAGGGACAAGTCCGCGAGCGCCCTGGAAGCCCTCTTCACGTCCCTCGGGCTGGACGATGCGCTCCATGTGCCCACGGGGGAGTACTCGTACGGGATGAAGAAGAAGCTTCTCATCGCACAGGCTTTGGTTCACGACCCCGAGATGCTCATCCTGGACGAGCCCGCGCTCGGCCTCGATCCGCCCTCGCGGGAAGCGCTCCTGCGAATACTCGAGGAGCGCTCGGAGAAGGGCGTGTGCACACTCGTCGCCACCAACGAACCCGGACTTGCCGAAGCGCTGGCCACAGAGGTGGTCTTTCTCCACGAGGGGGAGGTCGTAGCGCATGGCAGCCCGTCCGACCTTTTAGCCCAGGTCGGTGGCGCCACACGAATCGAGGTGCACGTCACTGGGCCAACTACCCCGGCCCTCGAGGGGCTCCCGGCGAACATCATTTCGGTCCAGCGACTACCGGGGCGGATCATCGCCGAGAGCGGATCCGGCGCGGATGTCCTTCCGCAGATGGTTGACGCGGTCCTCAGCGCCGGGCTGAAGATCGAGCGGGTCGAGCTCCGCGAGCCCGATCTCGCGGACGTGTTTACGCATTTCACCGGTCAAGCTTTGGCTGCGCAGAGCCCGACCTCGGGCACAAAGGGACAGCCCTTTGGCACAGGGGAGAAAGAGGACGCGTGACACTCGCCGTGTGGAGGACCGAGTGGCTCACCGCTCTGCGGCGCCGACGCCTCCTTCTGTTCAACGTCCTTATTCCCTTGATGTTCGTGGCCACCATCGCGCTCAGTTCGGCACCAGCCGTACACGCCGCGGCCACCTTCACCGTGCTCTTCGCCCTGTTCGGCACGTTCGGCTCGAGCATCCCTCTGATACGTGACGGGGAATCGGGGCTTCTTCGGCGTTACGTGCTCACGGGAACCCTCCCCGGTGGCCTCCTGCTTCAGCGTGTGTTCGCAACCGCCGCGCTCGACTTGATCGAGTTGGCGCCGTCCGTGCTGGTCCTTGCCGCGGCAAGGGGGAGTTCAGCCTCTCAGCTGGCGCTCGTCGTACCCGCGATGGCACTCGGGCTTCTGGCAGCGAACACGCTCGGGGCACTCACCGCCGCCTTGGCCAAATCCGTCGCTGAGGGAGCCCTCTTCTCGGCCGTGGCGGCCCTCCTTCTTCTGCACTGGGCGGGGACGTTTCGTACTCCCGTTCCGGGGACATGGCAAGCCACCTTGGAGGCATGGAATCCTTTCCGGCCTCTCCATGAGAGCTTGCTCGTGGCGGCCGGGGGGGGCGGGCCCGACTTGGACCCGGCGTTGCTCGCGGCGCCCATCGCCACCACGCTCATGGTGTTGCTTCTGCTCACCGCTGCCGGCCGCCATACGATAGGCCTAGGCGGCCGATAAGAAGCATCTGGATAAGCCAGTTCACCGTCTTGTTGACAGCCCTGAGAGGCGTCGGGTATACTCTCCTTGCGTCCATGCACCATTTGGAACAAGCCCCCTTTGGGAGGACGCTGAGAACGGCGCTTTCACGGATTGGAGCACCGTGCCTCCGGGGTCGAGAATCGACGTCGGGACCCCTGGCTGGGAGGGGGTCGATCATAGAGATTAGCAATCTGGTCTTGCCTTCGCCCGCCCCCGTGTGCGAAGGGTGACCGGAAACCCGTCTTTGTACTGAAATGATGACAACGGCTGCGCGCCTCTAGACCGAACTAGATCGTACTCAGATGTCCTTCCGGCTCCAAGGCCGGAGACCGACCCCCCGTTCCCTGGGGGAACGGGGGGAGCACGTGCGATCGGTACGCGAGAGGTGCCAGATAATCAGGGCTGAGGCCCGAGGTGCTCATGTACCGTGAAGTCTTCGTACCCGTCGACAACTCCGACAATTCACATTGGGCCGTTGACCGCGCCCTTGAGCTCTGCAAGCGCTCCGAGGGACGGATCACTGGCAATCATGTGTATGCGGCGCGCCTTCACGATGTGCGTTTTCGCCAATTGGAGACTGGACTTCCGGCGCAATTCCAGAGCGCGGCAGAGATCAAGAGACAGAGAAAGATCCACGACAAGCTGATTGAGAAGGGCCTCCAGCTCATCTCAGATTCCTTTCTCGATCAGACCGCCAAGAGCTGTGACGCCGCCGGTGTGCCGCTGACCCGGCAACTCCTGGAGGGCATCAACTATGAGGAGGTCTCTCGTGAGGCCAATCGAGGCGCCGGCCGCCTTCCCAGCCTGATCGGCTTCGACCCGAACATCGCGGACAAGTACGACGGCGGCGCAACAGTCCGCAGTGACGTCATAGTGGACGAAGACGGACGGATCGTCGCAGAGGACGAGGAGCAGGACGAAAAACTCGCCGGGTCGAGTGGTCGGGATTATGACCTCCTCGCCATCGGCGCGCATGGCATCGGCAAGCAGCCCTACTCTCAGTTGGGTGGGATGGTCTCCCGGGTCATCCGCCAGGTTGAAAAGGACACGTTGATCGTCAGGAACGATCGCGCACTCGCCGGCGGTGACTGGATCGTCTGCATCGACGGTTCCTCGTACTCCTACAAGGCCATGCGGCATGCCCTGGAGATGGCAAAGGAGTTCGGGGCGAAGCTCTATGTGTGCTCCG
>CAUZVZ010000028.1:0-22644 GCA_963583605.1 Gemmatimonadales bacterium UBA6960 | reverse complement strand
TCTGACGCCACGAGCGTGCATGCGAGCGGTACAAATGGTGCGCGGGTGGTGGTACCCTTTAGATCAGAATGGAGTCGAACGTGAGCGCACAAATCCCCGACCGAGTTTCGGCACTGGCCCTTCTCGAGAGCTGGGTGGAAAACGACGGTCTGAGAAAGCACATGCTGGCGGTAGAGGCTTCTTGTCGCCATTACGCCCGAATCCATGGGGAGGATGAAGACCTCTGGGGAACGGCGGGGCTCCTGCACGATCTCGATTGGGAGAAGTATCCGGACGAGCACCCGCATCGCGGACTCGCGGAACTGAAGGATCTCGGCTACCCCGAAGCGATTCTACAGGCGATTAGTGCACACGCCCCCGAACGGACCGGCGTGGAGCCTGAAGCGTTGCTCGATCGCGTCCTGTTCGCTTGTGACGAACTTTCAGGGTTGGTGTACGCCTGCTGTCTTGTGAGGCCCAATGGAATCGATGATCTCGTTCCCAAGTCGGTCACGAAAAAGTTGAAGGACAAGGCCTTTGCCGCGGGGGTGAACCGGGACGATGTGGGCCGGGGGGTCGATCTTCTGGGGATCGAACGTAGTGAGCACATACAAAACGTGATCGACGGGATGCGCGACATAGCCGACGTTCTGGAGGTTCGAGCGGAGGATCGCGTTTGAGGCAAATCGCAGTAGTCGCTCAGGTCAGGGTCGCGTTCGGGGTGACCGCCGTGGTGGCCGCTGGGCTGCCTGCCGGCGGGCTGAGCGCGCAGGACGTCGAGTTGCTTGCGGAACACTACGGTACGATTCCTCCGGCGGCGTATTTCGAGGAGCTTTCCCGAAATCCTGGTGCGTACCGTCCGGCCCGCGGTTGGCGATCCCCGCTGGGCTTGGGAGTCGCTGCAGGGGTTTTCGGCGTCGCGCCCTTGAGGGGGTCAGCCGTCCTAGGCAGACGGGACGGCGCGGTGAACTGCGTATGTGTGATTCCTTGGCTCCTCGGTCTCTACTCCGATTCGCCTGGGATTCCCAGCGCGGACGTCGGGGCAGCCCCGGGCGTGAGCCTCACGCGAGCCATCGTCCAGCAAGAGTTCTTCGACGGCCCGAACAGCCGGTTCGCGACGATCACCGAGTTCTACACGGATCTGTCGGGCGGTCTGGTCACTCTCCTCGGCGACACTCAGGACTGGTTCCAGACCACCCTCAGCTCGGCTGACGTGGCTGGAAACAGCAGCGGCCTGAGCTCCGCGGACGGCGTGGGTGAATTCATTCTCGAGCTCCTCACGAACGCCGATGACGGGAGCGTCAACTGGGGCGACTACGACAACGATGGGCCCGATGGCGTGCCCAACTCTTACGACGACGACGGCTTCGTGGACGTTCTGGCCGTCATGCATCCGACGTCGGGTGCCGAGTGCGGGGGAAGCGGTACAGGAATCATTTGGTCGCATTACTGGCAACTCAGCGCCTCGGCGGGACAGGTCTTCACGACGTCGACCATCTCGAACTCCTTATCGGCGAGCGGCGGATTCGTTACCGTCGACGACTACACGATCCAGCCGGTTCTCTCGTGTAATTCTTCTGAAATCAACGAAATCGGTGTCGTCGCACACGAGCTAGGCCACGGCTTCGGGCTCCCGGACCTGCATGCCGTCGGTGCGAATCACGGAGGCGTGGGACGCTGGGGACTGATGGGCTCGGGTGCTTGGGGGTGTGGAGGTCAGGGTGCCGACGTGCCGTGCCACATGACCGCCTGGAGCAAGGAAGCATTGGGTTGGGCCAACGTCACCACGTTGGCGGCGGGGGCCGACCTCGGTGTATTCACCCTCGATCCGGTGGAGACGACCGGCGACATCATCAGGATCGACGCCGGCGACGGAAGTGGGGACTACTACTTGTTGGAGAACCGGCAGCCGCTCGGCTTCGACGCGGGCCTTCCGGCTCCTGGCCTCTTCGTCTGGCAGGTCGACACCGAAACGGTGGACGGTGCGTGGGCCGCCAATCAAGTGAATACGTCGCCCTTGCGCATGGGCGTGTGGCTTCGGCAAGCGGACGGCTTGAACTCACTGGCTCAAGCCGGCCAACGGGGCGACGCCGGAGATCCGTTTCCTGGATCGTCCGGTGCCACTGCCTTCCACGCCGGAACGATGCCGTCTTCCTACACCTACAACGGCTTGAACGGCTTGGGCGGCATTCCGGCGAATACCTCTGCGGGAGTCACGCTGTTGGGCATCCGACAGCTGGGCACCAGCCAGATGGAGTTTCAGGCGCTCACCCGCTATCAGACGGTGACGCTTCAGTCGGCCGGTCTCGGTGGGTCCGGGAGTGTCTTCACGGTGGACGGCGTAGCCTCTGCGGGGAGCACGGTCCTCTTCACGTCGGCGCCGTTCCAAGGGCATACCCTTGAGGCTGCCGGCGGGGCTCCGAACGGTCCCGGGTTCCGGCACGGTTTTCTGGCCTGGAGTGACGGCCAACCGCGCGTCCGGAGTTGGACGACGACGCTCGCCGATGCGTCGCTCACGGCGAATTACGGAAACTCCGAGGTGAGCTTCGATATCACGTTGGAGAGTCCGGTCTCCGGGGTGGTGCCGGGTGTCGTGGTTCTCAATCCGGATTCCGAGGCCGGCTGGATCCGCGAAGCGATCGACGTGAGTGTCGAGGTGCAGCCCACTACGGGGTTGGCGTTCAGGGACTGGACGGGCGCGTTGGCAGGCCAGTCCAACCCCACCACCGTGCTCATCACCGCTCCGAGCACCGCCAGTGCGCGCTTCGATCTCACGTACACCGTATCATCGAACGCCGGGATACAGGTGGACGTGGGCGCTGCGTCCAACGTGGATATTCTATTCACGGTCGCCAACGCCAACCAGCCCGTGACCTGGGTTACGAGTGGCCTACCTCCGGGTCTGTCCTTCGTGGCGGGGGCGGTGGGTGCTGTGACGGGGGCCCCCGTGACAATGGGGGATTTCGTGTTGAGCGTCCAAGCCACCGATGCCATCGGACTGACGGATTCCGTCGGCGTCGCGCTCTCGGTGGGCCCTCCGGACGTGGGGCTTCAGGTCATGGCTGAGCCGTTCATGTCGGTCGGCATCGTGAATAGCGCGCTCGAGACCTTCCTCGACCTCCAGGGCAACGGCGATAGCACATACGATCTGGGCGATTTTCGGATGTGGGTCCTGGGTAATCCGAACCACCGGGTGAGTACGCAGGCGATGGCGGCGCCGACCATGGCGCCGTCGGGGCCGATCGTAATTCCCTTCTTTGGGGAGACTGAGCGATGAGGCGCCTGGAACTGGTCGTGGTGACGGCCATCTCGCTGGCGCTCGGCGCATGCGACTGGGGGCCGAGGGGGCCGGGCCAACTCAGGGGCATCGTCTTGCCGGGGGTCATCTCCGTGGGTGCCATCGTGCTCGAAGTCAGCGGCCCCGGGGTCCAAGGGTTCTCGGAGGCCGGCCAAACCCGGGTCTTCTTCGCCGCGCCACAGACTGACGTGTACCGCGTAGTGTTGGTTGCCACCGACCCGGATCGAATCCGATTTCGAGTGGACATGGACGACGTCCGGAGCCCGATGCTGACGACGGTGGTCGTCGAGGCGGTGGACGACAACAACGCGCCGATCACCGACCTCAGTGGGATCACGGTCGAGCTTCAGCGATGACCCCCCTGCGATGCCCCCACCTGAGTTGCGCCATGACTCCTTCTCTGGGAAAATGGACCCATGACGATATCGACCGTATTGACGATGGTGCTCATTCTGGGGTTCGTTTGGGGCGGATTCTCACTGGCCTTGTTTATCGCCGTTCGCAAGGAATCCGACAAGAGAGATTGAGGGCCCACGTGGCTCCTTTCGTTCGTTCAGGGCATGAGCAGTCCACGGGACTCGAGTATGTCTCTCAGGAACCCGTGTGCCTTGACCCCGCTCGGCCATCCGGCATAGAACACGACGTGCACGATGAGTTCGCTGAGTTCATCGGGCGTCACGCCGTTGTCCAGGGCGCGTCTGATATGTCCTTGCGCCTGGTCGTAGTACAATGCCTGCAGTACGGATACGGTGACCACGCTACGGTCACGCTTCGAAAGGCCGGGTCGCTCCCAGACGTCGTCGTAGAGGACCTTGTTCATTAGCTCGCCGAGATAAAGGGAGGCTCCGAACACATCGTCGGGGAACTGCGATTCCGTCACCGGAGGAGCCGGCGGCCCCACTTCGACTGGTGGAAGGCCACGGGCCTGAAAAACCTCTGCCGCGATCGTGGAAGCAATGACCGCCCCTGGCCAGCCAGCATAGAAGGTTGCATGCGTGATTACCTCAGCGATCTCCTCCTGAGTCAGGCCGTTGTCGAGCGCCAAGCCGATATGCTCCCTCATCGTGCCGGTCCCGTGCTGCGCCTGGGCCACCGCTATCGTGATCATACTCCGGTCGCGCTTGGAGAGCCCCGGACGCTCCCAGATATCGCCATACAGGACGGTGTTGCCGAGCTCTCCCAGATAAGGTGCAGCCGCGTATGTGCTCGCGTCTTGCTCCGAAGAGATCGTTGCCTCGCCCGGCATTTGCCCGGGAGACGTCTCCGCCTCGCGGGTACACCCCGAAGCAAGAGTGATGGCTGCGAGCGAAAGGATCGGTAGGACGAATCCGTGGCGACACATGGTCTGTTACTCCTGGAAGAGGAGAGGAAAGGGGGGAAAGGGTACAAACCCGGATCGAGAAAGCGTACGGGGGCTGTCCGGACCCGTCAACCAGGGATTCTGTGCGGGCGCCCGATGACCAAGCGGGTGCTCAAGGCATCCACGGTGCTCGATGGGTAATGGCGTGGGCCCTGTAAACTCTGCCTGGCTAGCATGGGGTTCTGCATCTAAGGGGGTCTTGTCGGCAGCGGCAGGGCTGTGGTGTAACGGATCGACCCGAAAGGGTACGAGCGCATCGTCTATCGCCTCCCTCTCGTTACTTTCGCCAAGATTTGTCACTCAATTGGGTCTGGGACCCGTCGTGGAGGCCCGCGAACGTCCCAATCCTTGCATGGGCGAACGGTGCGAGTGCATCTTGGCATCGGCACGGCGGTCCGCCGGGAATCCGACAAGGGGGATTGAGGGGCCCGGGCGCTTGCCCAAGGTGCCTTTTAGAATACCTTTCGCCGTGATGCCTGCTCCGCTCCGCACACGGTGGATCAGCCGACCCGACGGCCCCCAGCCCCCCGTATTTTCCGTTGCCTAGACGCTCTGACCTCGACTCCATCCTCATTCTAGGCTCAGGCCCAATCATCATCGGTCAGGCGTGCGAGTTCGACTACTCGGGCACCCAGGCGGTTCGCGCCCTGAAGGAAGAAGGCTATCGCGTGGTACTGGTGAATTCCAACCCGGCCACGATCATGACGGACCCGGATCTCGCCGACCGCACCTACATCGAACCGCTCACGACCGACTGGGTCGAGCGCGTGATCGAGCGGGAGAAGCCCGACGCCTTGCTGCCCACGATGGGCGGACAGACCGCGCTCAACATCGCCATGGACCTCGATCGGCAGGGTGTGCTGGAGAAGCACGGGATCGAGCTGATCGGAGCGAACGCCCGGTCCATTCGGATGGCAGAGGATCGTGAGGAATTCGCTGCGGCCATGGCGCGCATCGGACTGGAGCTTCCGCATGGTGGCTTCGCGCGCACCATGGACGAAGCCATGACCCTCATCGAGGACACGGGTTATCCGGCGATCATCCGCCCCAGCTTCACCCTCGGGGGCACGGGTGGCGGCATCGCGTACAACGTGGATGAGTTCAAGACGGCCGTCGCTCGCGGCTTGGGCGCCTCGCCCATTACCGAGGTGCTCATCGACCGGAGTGTCATCGGGTGGAAGGAGTACGAGCTGGAAGTCGTTCGGGATGCCTCGGACAACGTGATCATCGTGTGTTCGATCGAGAACTTCGACCCGATGGGCGTGCACACGGGGGACTCCATTACGGTGGCTCCCGTCCAAACGCTCACGGACGTCGAGTATCAGCGCATGCGGGACGCCGCCATCGCGATCATCCGAGAGATCGGTGTCGAGGCCGGGGGCTGCAACATCCAGTTCTCCGTGGATCCGCAGACGGGCGAAATGCTCATCGTAGAGATGAACCCGAGGGTTTCCCGCTCCTCCGCGCTCGCGTCCAAGGCCACCGGATTTCCCATCGCCCGCGTGGGGGCGAAGCTCGCCGTGGGCTACCTCCTCCACGAGCTGCCCAACGACATCACCAAGACCACGCCCGCTTCCTTCGAGCCTACGCTCGACTACGTGGTGGTCAAGTTCCCGCGCTTCGCCTTCGAGAAATTTCCCGAGGTGAACCCGGTACTCGGCGTGCAGATGAAGGCCGTCGGGGAGACCATGGCGATTGGGCGGACTTTCGCTTCCGCTTGGCAGAAAGGGATTCGCGGCCTGGAAATCGGGCGGAACGGCTGGGTGATCGGGGACCGGCTCGAAGACGATGGACTCGAGTCGGACGAGCCGGAAGCTCTGCTGGCGGCCCTTCGGCGACCGACCGCAGAACGGGCGTTCCAGCTCAAAAGAGCGCTGGTCGGGATCGGCGACGGAACGCTCTCCATGGAGAAGATTCAGGAAGCGACCGGGATCGACCCGTGGTTCTTGCATCAACTTCTCGAGATCCTCGATCAAGAGACCTGGTACCGGGAACTGGATGCAGTAGGACCCGCGGAGCTAAGGCTCATGAAGCGCAACGGCTTCTCCGACGTGCAGCTCGCAGCTCTCCGCTCCGAGGAGGAGGACGAGGTCCGCGCCCGGCGTTGGGAGTGGGACATTCGCCCCACGTATAACGTCGTCGATACGTGTTCCGGTGAGTTCCCCGCGGTAACGCCGTACTACTACTCCTCGTACGAAGAGGAAGACGAATCGAGGCCGTCGGGTCGAGAGAAGATCATCATTCTCGGGAGCGGTCCGAATCGTATCGGGCAGGGGATCGAGTTCGACTACTGTTGCGTGCAGGCCGTGCTGGCGCTCCGGGAGGTCGGGTACGAGACCATCATGATCAATTCCAACCCCGAAACGGTGTCGACCGACTTCGACGTGAGCGACAAGCTCTACTTCGAGCCTCTCACATTCGAGGATGTTCTCGAGATCGTCGAGCGGGAGAAGCCCATCGGCGTGATCGTCCAGCTCGGTGGCCAGACCCCCTTGAATCTGGCCGAACGGTTGGAAGCAGCGGGTGTTCCCATCCTTGGGACCTCCGTAGACGCCATCGACCGCGCCGAGCACCGGGGCCGTTTCGAAGAGGTCTGCAGGATCGTCGGGGCGATGGTGCCCAAGAACGGGATGGCCACGAGCGAGGCGCAGGCACTCGCGGTGGCCGAGGACGTAGGGTACCCGGTCCTCGTGCGCCCGAGCTACGTGCTCGGGGGCCGCGCGATGGAAATCGTTTACGATGCGCCGTCGCTCAAGAATTATTTCGAACGGGCCGTGCGAGCCTCTCCGGATCACCCGGTGCTCATCGACCGCTTTATCGAGGACGCGTTCGAGGCCGACGTCGACGCGCTGTCCGACGGTACGGACGTGGTGATCGGGGGCATCATGCAGCACATCGAGGATGCTGGGGTGCACTCCGGCGACTCGGCATGCGTGCTTCCACCCTATCTGCTGGGTGCGATGGAGTTGGAGCAGATCCGTGAGAAGACGCGCCGATTCGCGCTGGAGCTGGGTGTGGTGGGGCTGCTCAACGTCCAGTACGCGATCTGTGACGGTGTCGTGTACGTGCTGGAAGTCAATCCACGCGCTTCGAGAACGGTGCCTTTCGTGAGCAAGGCGACGGGCGTCCCCCTGGCGAGATTCGCCGCCCGCGTCATGGCCGGTGAGAAGTTGGCGGATCTAGGGGTCGCCGATGAGCCGCCCGTGGCCGGGGTGGCGGTGAAGGAAGCAGTTTTTCCTTTCGCCCGCTTCGAGGTGGACATCCTGCTCGGCCCGGAGATGCGTTCGACCGGGGAGGTCATGGGGTTCGACGACTCGTTCGGGATGGCCATCGCCAAGGCCCAGGAGGCGTCTTCCAACCTGCTTCCCGTGAAAGGCGGCGCGCTGATCGTTACGGTCAACGACCGCGACAAGCCCACGGTCACTCCGATACTAAGGCGGCTCCACGATCTGGGTTTCGTGATCCGCGCGACCAAGGGCACGTACGAATATCTGAAGCGCCTGGGGATCGCCGCTGAGCGGGTCTACAAGGTCGGAGAGGGACGGCCCAATATCGTGGACCAAATCGTGTCCGGAGAGGTGGCCATGCTCATCAACACACCACTCGGCAAGAAGTCGCAGTACGACGACTACGCCATGCGCAGGGCCGCGATAACGCACAATATCCCGTACTTCACCACGATGTCCGCGACGAGCGCTGCGTGTGACGCGCTCATCGCTTTGCGCTCGAGGACCTACCAGGTCCGGACACTCCAGGAGCGCATCGCCGACGCGAGAGCCCTTGCGGTGGTTGGAGCGGGTGACTGACTCCGGCCCCCCGGTTGGGTTCCTCCTTCATCCAGAAGCACCGCTCCACGATACCGGATGGGGACATCCGGAGCACCAAGGCCGGCTCCGTTCCCTCTCCTCGGCCGTGGGCCGGGATCTGTTGGTGCTGCACGACAGGGTCGTGCAAGTCGAGCCAGGCCATGTGACTGAGGAAGACCTCCTCCGCGTGCACACGCCCGAGTACCTTGCGTTGCTGCGTGGCGCTGTTGAACAAGCCGAACAGGAAGCCGGGCTAGTTTCTCTCGACGCCGATACCATCGTGTCGGCCGCCTCGTGGGGCGCGGCTACCGGGTCCAGCGCCGCGCTGCTTACCGCGGCCGAGCGTGTGGCGGACGGGACGTTGTCCTCCGCGTTCGTGGCTGCGCGGCCTCCGGGACATCACGCGACGCCGGACCGTGCCATGGGCTTCTGCTTGATCAACCACGTCGCCGTCGCGGCACGGTGGCTCCAAGCGACGGGCCGAGCCGAACGGGTCCTGATCGTGGACTGGGACGTCCACCATGGGAACGGCACGCAGGACACGTTCTACGACGATGGGACCGTGTTCTATTTGTCGCTGCATCAGTCGCCCCATTATCCCGGCACGGGCGCGGCGAACGAGACCGGTGTGGGCGAGGGAGCCGGGTGGACGCTCAACGTACCGCTCCCGGCGGGCACGTCGGCAGCCGAGTACTCGCGGCACTTCTCCGAGGCGCTGAGCCAGGGTGTGGAGGCCTCCCGCCCGGATTTCATCCTGATCTCGGCGGGCTTCGACGTCATGGCCGGCGATCCATTGGGGGGGATGCTCCTGGAACCCGAAGATCTTCACGGGCTCACGCGTGAGGTGATGGCGATTGCGACCAACGGGTCTGGGGACGACGGTTCGGGCGGAGTGGGAATCGTGGCTACGCTGGAGGGCGGTTACGACCCCGCTCGGACCGGCCTTGGGGCGGGCGCCGTCCTACGGGCATTGGCGGGGATCGACCGACTCACCTAACAGTATCGTGCGATTGAGCAACGCAGACCCAGACGCGGAGGAAAGACCGGCCATGTCCGATGGACCCCCCCGCCTGAACCCGTAGCGATTCCACCCCAAGAGGACTTCCCAGTCGAGTGGGCGTCCGCCGACGAGCAGAAGATCCCTTGGGAGCTCGATCTGATGCACTGGAACGAAGTCATACCGCCCCTCGAGGGAGAATTCTGGGCCCAGTTCATGCGCGGCTTTAGCCTGGCTTTGGAGCATTTCGAGATGCCGTTGCAGGCGGCGGCCAAGTTATTCAACTATTGGTTTTATTTGGGCATCTTTCACTGCAGAACAGATGGAGGAACAGAGTAAGCGTGGGGATGAAGCCCTCATGGCCACAATCGGCCGCCTTCAGGAGCGCTGGGACGATGAATGGTTACCCGAGATCATGGCGCAGATCGAAGAGTGGGACGCGTACGATGTTGCAGCGGCCTCGACTGCGGATCTGCATGCCCATCTAACAGAGGTGTGGGGAGGGGCGTTACGTCTCGCCGACATTCACTTATAGATGGTGCTCCCGGTGTACATTGCCCTGTCGCTGTTGGACGATTTGTACCAGGACCTGTTTTCTCTTGGTGATTTGGAGTCTCATAAGCTGGTTCAGGGATTCGACAACAAGACCCTGGAGGTTGACCGCGCGTTGTGGGATTTGAGTCGCAAGGCCAAGGCGAGCGATGAGGTCCGCAAGACGTTCGAGGAACACGCTCCTGGTGATGTGATGAATGCTCTGGCTGAGTCGGATGACGGGCAGGCGTTGGCGATAGACACCTTCTTGAATCTGCACGGCAAGCGGATGTCGGATTGGTGGATCTCTTGCAGGAGTTGGATTGAGGACCCCAGTCCCGCCATGGTCACCCTGAAGGGGTACATCGAACAGGAGGGCGACCCGCGCCAGGAACTAAAGGAACGGGCCGCGGAACGCGACGACGCGGTAGCCGCCGCAAGGGAGCGACTGCAGGGGCCCCCGTCCGATGTCCGCTGCGAGTTTGAGCATCTGCTCAACGCCGCCTCCACGGCCGTCGTACTTACTGAGGACCACGGGTATTGGATCGATTTTCAGTCCACGTACCGTGTGCGTCGAGTCATCGTGGAGATGAGTAAGCGATTGGCCGAAGCGGGGACCCTAGCGACAGCCGGGGACGTCTTTTTTTAGGAACCGATGAAATCGCGGCGGCGGTGGATGCCTCACCTGGGCCTGATCACACGGGTCTCGTGGAGGAACGAAAGAAGGAGATGGAGCATTTCGCATCGCTGAAGCCGCCCGAATTCATGGGTACGGACTACGGGCCACCACCACCAGGACTGATGTCTACGGCATTGGGCAAGTTCTTTGGAGCGCCGGCCGAGCAGGACGATGCCGCGGAACAGACAGTGGCGGGAAACGCTGGTTCACGGGGCAAGGTCTGAGGAACGGCGAGGGTTCTGCGCTCTCTGGACGAATCCGACAAGCTCGGCGTGGGGGAGATTCTGGTTGCCGAGTCGACGTCGTCGTCGTGGACGCCTCTCTTTGGGATTGCGGGGGGCATTGTTACGGATACGGGCGGCATTCTCAGTCACTGTGCCGTGGTGGCTCGCGAGTATGGCATACCGGCGGTGGTCGGGACTCGCGTGGCGACCAGCAGCATCAGGGACGGACAGATAATTGGGGTGGATGGCGACGCGGGGTGAGTCCACCCTGTCGACTGAGAATCGGGGACGGGTGGCTCATCCTCTTGCCTTCGGGTTAAGATGAGGTCATGAAGATGCTCAAAACAGTGTGTGGTCTTGCGTGCCTGGCTGCGGTGGTCTCGGCGGCTCACCTACCGCTCACCGCCCAGGATCAGGACGACGCGCTAAGGGGACCCCGCGAACCGCATCCCGCGGCCGATGAGGCCATCGCCCGGCTCAAGTCGCCGTATTGCCCCGGCCTCATGCTCGAGGTGTGCACCTCCTACACGGGTACGTTGCTCCGGGATAGTATGCAGGTGATGGCGCGTGAGGGCTGGACCACGGACGAGATCGTCGATTGGGTGCTCGCCAATCACGGTCAGGAGTACCTGGCCTACCCGCCCGTGTCCGGCATGGGACTTGTGGCATGGCTGGTTCCTCCGGCCGCGATTATCCTGGGGATCCTGGCCGTCGTGGCCGCTCTGCGATACATGCGCCAGGGGGCCCCGCCCGAGGAGATAACGACCACCGAGTTGTCCTCGGACGAAGAGGAGCGTTTGCGGGGGGCCATGAAGGAGATGGATTCGGCAGAAGAGCCCGTCTTCTAATCGCCTCAGCGCTACTGACCCCTCGACGTACGCCGGCCGGCTGACGTGTTTGCCGGCACCCATGTTGGCGCTCCTCCCGACATGAAGATTCCTTCCATGCTCGACCTTGTCCACTTGAGCCGGCGACCGCTATTCCCCCCGGGCGGCATCGAACTTTGCCGGCAAATCGCTCTTCTCACGGACATGAGGGAGGGCGATGATATCCTAGTCGTTCCGTCCGGATTAGCGGTCACGCTCGAGCACTTCGTGCGCGAGTACCAGGTACAGGGCTCAGGGGTGGAAGACGATCTCATCCTTCTGGACGACGCCGAAGAGCGGCTTCGGGGAATCGGGATGCTCGACCGCGTGCATGTCCAGCCGGGAGAGATGGATGCGTTACCCTTCCGGGATGGTATTTTCGACGTCGTGATCGCTGAGTTCGGCCTCACGGCACGGGTTTTCCCCGAAAGTGCGGTCAAGGAGCTGGTGAGGGTCGCGAAGGCGGGGGCGAGTATCGTTCTTGTCCAGCCTGTCTGGAAGGCGCCCGTAGACCCGGTGCGTCGAGAGATCCTCTCACAATCCCTCGGCTGTCGCCCGCTCATGTTGGTCGAGTGGAAGAGATTCTTGATGGACGCGGGTATCGAGGGCTTGCACACGGAGGATTGGTCCGACGAGGAGACCGCTTTCCGGCCTCAGATCACCAAACCGTTTCCCGACTTCACCGAGCTGTTCAGTGTTTCGGAGAAGCTGGGGGTCCTCCGCCGGGCGAGGCGCCGCTGGGGCTGGGTTGGCGTTTGGGCCGCGTGGTCGCGAGAACGGGAGGTGCACAAGCTTCTGACACAGGAGCGGATTCTCGGGCTGGATCTCGTAATGGGCGTGAAGCCTGTCGCGGGGACGGCCACCGAGGGTGCCGCGCTCGAAGCCCCTGGGGGAAGAGACGCTTTCGAGTCCCGTGAGGACGCTGAGGTTCTGTTGGATGGTGACCAGGAGAAGGAGCACGAGGAGAAGGAAGACCGAGAGGAACAGTTGACGGGTCTTCCGCTTTTTGGGGACAAAGACGAGACGCCAAGATGAGCGACGCGCGTATGAGCGATGCCGCTGTGGTCGCCAGGGTGCGGGCTGCGCTAAAGGAAGCGGAGCTGGAGGGCTGGTTGCTGTTCCACTTTCGGGGCCAGAACCCGGTCGCAACGGCCATGCTCGGTCTCGGCTGGACGTCGCGCCGCTCCTTCACGCTCATCCCTGCCGAAGGGGATCCCGTCACGCTGATCCACGCCATTGAGCACTCCTCATGGCGGCACTGGCCGTGGGGAATTATCGATTACGCGGGGTGGCGGGAGATGGAAAACCGGCTCTCGGAGCTGATCGGTGGTCGGAAGCGTTTGGCCATGGAGGTCTCTGCCCGTTCGAGTGTCCCCACCCTGGACCACGTGCCGTCGGGCGTTTTGGACTTGCTCAGAGAGGCTGGGGTGGACCCCGTGAGTTCGGGAAACTTGGTGTCCATGTTCCACTCGGTCTGGTCTGAGGAGCAGCTGCAAGCGCATCGGGTTTCCGCGGAGACGGTACGGGCCGTGGCCATGGATGCGTTCACGCGTGCCGCAGAATACACCAGGCGTGACGAGCCGCTTCTCGAGGGCCAGCTGGGCGGATGGATTCGTGACGAGTTGACGGCCCGAGGGATGCCGGTCGACGCGGACGCGCATGTGGCCATCGGGCCGAACGCGGCGGATCCGCATTACGATCCATGTGACGCGGGGGACGCGGTCGCGGAGGGTGAAGTCCTGCTGATCGACTTGTGGGGGAAACCGACGGAAGGGGGTGTATTCGCTGACCAAACCTGGATGGGGATTCTCTCCGACGCGGTTCCGGACCGCCTGCACACCATCTGGGAGGCGGTGCGGGGGGCGCGAGAGGCCGGTATCGATTTTCTGCGCTCCTGTCATGAGCAGGCCCGGGAGGTGCGGGGCTATGAAGTCGACGACGTGTGTCGCGGGTTCATCTCGGACCGGGACTTCGGTGAGTTCTTCGTGCATCGCACTGGGCACTCCATGGATATCGAGCTTCACGGCAGTGGACCCAACCTGGACAACCTTGAGACGAGGGACGATCGCCTGCTCGTTCCCGGTGTGGGCTTTTCGGTGGAGCCGGGCATCTACATTCCAGGCGACGTCGGCGTGCGGAGCGAGATCAACGTGCACTGGGGGGTCGGGGGTCCGGAGGTCACGCCGCGGGAGCGACAGGATGAGATTCTGCTCCTTCTGGATTAGCAGAGGCTGAGTGTCGGCTGAATGAGCGCCCCTCGCTCCTACGTGCGTGTCGCGCTACCGCTGCCGCTGGATCAGACTTTTACGTATGTGGTAGACGGCCCCCCTCTCCCATCCGGAACCCGGGTTCTCGTTCCCTTCCAACGACAAGAGCGTATCGGCTTCGTCGTCGGCCAAGGAGGGGAGGAAGGGATCAAGCGCATCCGGACCGTGCTCTCCGTGATGGACACCGAGCCCTCGGTGAGCGAGTCGCAACTGCGTTTGGCTCGGTGGATGGCCGACTACTACATCACTTCCTTAGGGATCGCGCTCAAGACGATGCTGCCGTCGGTGCTCACCGCCGCTTCCCGCGACGTGGTCACACTCCTCGATGGGCCGCGAGGAAAGCTGTCGCCGAGGGAGACGCTCCTCGTTCAGGCACTGACACCGGGGTCATCGCAGTCGCTTCGGACGCTCAAGCGGGCTCTGAGGATGGGCTCCATATGGCCGGAGATACGCACTCTCGTCGCCACCGGGCTGGTCAGTGTCGAGACGCTCCCGCCGCGTCCGCCGCCCGTGAAGACGGCCAGGGTCGTTCGCATCGCACGGTGGATAGACGATATCGAGGAGCTGAATGCGTTGGTGGGCCGTGCACGACGGCAGGCGGACGCTTACCAGGCGCTGGCGGGGTCCGGAGGGACGGTGGAGCTGGCGCATCTGACGGGCCAAGCCGGCTTCAGCCGCGGTGTGATTCGCGGCCTGGAGGAGAAGGGGTTGGCCCTCGTGGAGGATCGTGAGGTGGAACGTGACCCCTTCGCCGGCATTCCCACCGATGAAGACCGAGCCCACACGCCGACGGATCGGCAAGCGGACGTGATCCGAACGCTTACCTCGGCTTTCGACGCAGGACCGGGCGAGCCCTTTCTCGTGCACGGAGTGACCGGATCGGGTAAGACGCTGGTCTACATCGAGCTTCTCGAACACGTGTTGGCTCGGGGCAGGGGCGCGATCGTGCTCGTGCCCGAGATTTCTCTGACCCCTCAGACGGTGGCCCGCTTCCGAGCCCGCTTTGGTGATCAGGTCGCTGTCCTCCATTCCGCCCTGTCGGACGGGGAGCGCTTCGACGCGTGGAGGCAGCTTGAATCGGGACGTCGCCGGATCGCGGTGGGGGCTCGCTCCGCGCTTTTCGCTCCGGTCTCCGATTTGGGTGTGATCGTGGTGGATGAGGAGCACGATGGAAGCTACAAACAGAGCGAATCGCCCCGGTACCAGGCGCGGGACATGGCGGTCGTTCGGAGCGCCGCAGAGGGTGCGCTGTGCGTCCTCGGGAGCGCGACACCCGCGCTCGAAAGCTGGCACAATGTCGAGCGAGGCAAATTCCGGCTTGCCTCGCTTCTGGACCGGGTCGGTGGAGGGACATTGCCGCCGGTGCGGTTGATCGACCTGCGGGAAGCGAGGAAGAAGAGCAAAGAGAAGGATGGTGCCCGTAGCGAGGCGGGTTTGGTGCTTACCGCTCCGCTCGTCGAGGCCATGCAGGACCGCCTCCGCCGTGGCGAACAGACGATCCTGCTGTTGAACCGGAGGGGCTACTCCTCGTTCGTGCAATGCCGCGAGTGCGGCGACGTAGAGATCTGTCCCGCCTGCTCGATCTCGTTGACGTATCACCGCGGTAAGAGTCGCCTCGTCTGCCACCACTGCAGTCACGAGCAGCCGGCGCCGAAGCGGTGCCCACGATGTGGGTCCACGGATCTATCGTTTCGGGGTCTCGGGACGGAGCAGGTCGAGCGTGTCGTAGCGGAGACGCTCCCCACGGCCCGATTGGCGCGCATGGATGTGGACACCACCTCAGGGAAGTGGTCGCATCACGAGATCCTAGGCCGTGTCGAGCGCCACGAAGTGGACATCCTTCTCGGCACCCAGATGATCGCCAAGGGCCTCGACTTTCCGGGGGTGACGCTGGTCGGTGTCGTGAACGCGGATGTGGGGATTCACCTGCCTGATTTCCGCGCCACGGAGCGGACGTTTCAACTGCTGAGCCAGGTTGCCGGTCGAGCGGGGAGAGGGGAACTTGGAGGCGAGGTGCTGATCCAGACGGCGCTTCCTGAGCACTATGCGATCCAGGCCGCGCTCGCCCATGACTATGCGGCGTTCGCCACGCGGGAATTGGATGAGCGCAGGCACCCGGTATATCCACCCATGGTCCGGCTCGTCAACGTGGTCGTCAGCAGCCCGGTGCCAGAAGATGCTGCAGGCAACGCTGAAGCCGCGGCACGGTGGCTGCGCCCACACCTGATCTCCGGAATTCAAGTCGATTTGATCGGGCCCGCCCCCTCACCGATCGAGCGGCTCCACGGGCGCTGGCGCTGGCACTTTCTCCTACGGAGCCCGTCGGCCAAGGCCCTGGGGGTCGTCGCCAAGCGACTTCAAGCGGATTTCCGGACGCGCGGTGCGGACGTCCGGGTCGCGATCGACCGGGATCCGAGCGCCCTCCTGTAGCGGAGCCCTGGGGAGCCTTGGTAGTTTACTGAGGTACAAGTGGGGAGTGGGGCTCGAGGGCCCCAAAAAGGTAAAGTTGGCAGGGAGGTTTGTTCGAGCTATGGGCTGCTTGGCTTTGAATGCGTCTTTCGAGCCGTTGACCATTATTCCGGCTCGTCGTGCCATCCGGCTGGTTCTCGACCAAAAGGCTGAGATTCTCGAGGTGGACAAGTCACGGGCGTTCCGCTCCCCGCGGACCGAACTTCCGTTTCCGACCGTGATCCGGCTCGTGCGCTTCGTCCAGGTGCCACGCCGCTTCCGCCGCCAGGTCACGAACACTTTTCTGTTCGCCCGAGACGAATACACATGCCAGTACTGTGGACGTCATCGCGGAGAACTGAAGGGCCGGCAGTTCCTTACCCGCGACCATATCCTTCCGCTGTCCCGGGGTGGGGACAACTCTTGGCAGAATCTGGTCTCCTCGTGCTCCCCGTGTAACAACAGGAAGGGGGATCGACTGCCTGCGGAGGCCGGTATGAGGCTTCTCAGCGAGCCGCGAGAGCCGAACTACGTCCGGTTGGTGTGGACGGTCCGAAGGGTGACGCCGACGCAAGCGCGGTACATCAAGATGTTCTACGGAAGTGAGGCGTTGTCGACGCTGACTTACTCGTCGATACAGGCGTAAGGGCGTTCGTAGAACTGGCCGGAGCCACGGACTGAGCCCGTTTGCGTGTATTCCTTCCATAAAATGATCCAGCCGCGGTTCTCGTCGTGGATCACTTTGTAGGTGAAACCGGGCATCTCCATACGCTCAGTGAGGAAGCGGGCCAACGTGGCCGGTAGGTTACCGATGCCGTCGACTTCAGCTTGCTTGTAGTCCTCCATCACCTCATCGCGGATCTGCCCTTCGCTCAGCTTCAGTGCGCGAATAGCCTGTTCGACCGCAGTGGTGATCTCGGACAGGGCAGCATCGGGATCCGCTCCGGTGCGACGCCGAATGGCCGCGAGAATCTCGAGGGTGCCAGGTGCAATCAGATGATCACGAATCTCACGGAGCTGGCTCAGCAAGCGCGTGTGCAAATGAAGCAGTTGGCCGTACTCGCGCTTCGCCCCACTCGTATTTACGGTGCCTTCGGTCATGCCCGTGTCTTATCGCCGGTGTCGGCTGGTGAGATTCCCTATACGTTCCCTTGAAAGCTATAACCCGGCACGGTCGTCAGCCAAGAAAGAAAATCGCCCACGGGCATCGACGAAACCGTTGCCCACCATAGCCAGCCTGGAACGGTATCGCAATTTTGATCGTCCCCCTATTTGATCGTCCCCCTAGTTGGACGAGTGCATGGATCAGACCGAACGCAAGAAAGACGCAACGGGCAAGCCCAAGCCGATCTCGATCCGGAAGGTCGTAGGTGAGTCCGCCCCGCGCCCCGCTGGAGGGACCGACGGGCCGGGCGCTGTGCCCGCGTCGCAGGCCCCGGGTCTCCGTGGGCAACGTGAGCGTCCCGATGGCCCTCGCGGGAAGGGCTCATCGCGCCGAAGCGGGGGTGGCCGAGGGAGCCGACCCGACGGAAAGGGGACGGCGCTTGGCCGTGAGGAACCTCAGAGGACCCAACTGGTGCCCACCCCCCTCGCGGAGCTTCCACATCGGAGTTTCGAGCACGATGGCTGCGAGTGGATCGTGCGTCTTCGCGGCCAGGCATCGACGGGCTCGGCCATCGACCCGGGGGCGCCCGTGATGCACCTGTTCTTCTATAAGGCGGCCGAACCCGGTGTGGCCTGCGGGGACACGCTCGTGACGGGGAGATCTCTGGAAGAACTTCCGGAGCTGCAATTGCCCGAGCTCCTCGGCGGGGCGAGATCGGCCCCCTCAGCTAACGAAACGAGTGGATGATGCGTCTCAGGGGTTGCACGGGCGCAACGAACGCTCAACACGGAGGGCGGTAGGGGTGTCTCATGAGTGAAATGGAGAGTGAGCTGGACGCTTCATTGGTCCGGAGGGCACAAGCTGGCGATAGCGAGGCCTTTGGGACTCTCGTCGGCCGATACATGCGCGCTGCCTATGCTGTCAGCCTTTCGGTCACGGGTCGTCACGACGACGCCGAAGACGCCGCACAGGAGGGGTTCGTGGTCGCTCTCAAGCGACTCGATGATTGCAGGACTCCTGAGCGATTCGCTGGTTGGCTTTTGATGATCGTACGAAACCGCGCCCGCAACTTGGTGCGTAGAGAGGTTCTACGGGATATGGATGATGTGCCTGAGGCGGCTGCGGCCCGGGGCCGGACGCCGGAAAAGGCGACGGAGCATGCAGAACTTCAGGAACGATTGGGAAGGGCGCTCCAGCGGCTTTCGGAGGTTCAAAGAGAGATCGTGCTCCTGCACGATCTTGAGGGTTGGAAGCACCGGGAGATTGCGGAGCACCTTGGAATTCCTTGTGGGACCGTGCGATCGCACCTCCACTTTGCGAAACAAGCTTTGCGGCGGGACTCAGATCTGGCACAGTTCGCCGCCGTGGGTGAGAAGTCACGAAGAGTACCAAGCATAGTGAGAACAGCATGACGAGCGACGAGCGGAAGAGGCGCTTCGGCCCGCAAGGGGGCGATAGCGTTCCCGGATCGGACTCCGACTTGGCTATCCTCGACCCCGGACTCGACGATCTTGGATACTGGTCCCGGTTCCGGTCTCTCGTGATGGCGCGGGCCGACCACGAATTGTCGAGGCGCCGTCTCGCAGTGGAGGTGGGGGTCTTAGACTTCCTTCAGTCATGGTCCAGAACGGTCATTCGTGCTGCGGTCCTCGCGGCCGCGATAGCGGGTGTTCTTTTTATACGAGGCCGGTCGGTTCCTGAATGGGACATCGAGCAGGCACTCACGGTGGATCTCGAAGACCGCACGCTACCGCAATCGATGGATTGGTCCGAAGGGGATGATCCCTTCCTGTTAGCTGAGGCGACGTTCTGATGATTACGGCGAGCACCTTGAAAGCGAAGATTGTCGCCGGGAGCGCGCTGGTGCTTCTCTTCGGGAGCGGCATCGTGGTCGGGCTCGCTTGGGATGAGACGGCGAGTGTAAACCCATCCGCTGAAGTCCGCGAGGATGCGGGGTCCAGAACGGAAGGGGGTCGCCGCCGGCTGATTGTCGACAACGTCGGACTGAGCGCCGTCCAGAAGACCAACGTCGACTCGCTCGTAGTATTCCACAGGCACCGTATGTCCCAGTTGGACAAGGAGTTTCAGCCGCGGTACCGGTCCCTGATCGCGGATCTTAGGGAAGAGATCAAGCAGGTGCTCACCGACGATCAACGTGCGCAGTACGACGTGTTGTTGGCGGAGCGCGACGCCGAACGGCGTCGCGGCGACTCGGGGAGATAGGTGGAGGGGTCTGTGAGTGAGTTGATCATCCGGAGTCGGGGGTTGCGTAAGGACTATGTCCTTGGCGCTGAGACCGTGCGGGCGCTGCGAGGCGTCGACCTAGAGATTCGCCCCGGGGAGTTCGTGGCCGTCATGGGTCCATCCGGGAGTGGGAAGTCCACCTTCATGAACCTAGTCGGGTGCTTGGATACGCCGTCGGCGGGCGAGTACTGGCTGAACGGTGTGCTAGTCAGCGAACTGAGTGACGACGAACTCGCGCGCATTCGAAACCGCGAGATCGGGTTCGTCTTTCAGACGTTCAACCTCCTTCCCCGGGCTACCGCGCTCCACAACGTGGAACTCCCGCTCATCTATGCGGGGGTCGGCGCAAAGGAGCGGAGGCAGCGGGCTGAGGATAAGCTGGAGTTGGTCGGGCTCAGCGACCGGATGGACCACCGCCCGCCGGAACTTTCCGGAGGGCAGAGACAACGCGTGGCCGTGGCCAGAGCACTGATCAACAATCCAGCGCTTCTCCTTGCGGACGAGCCTACGGGTAACCTCGACTCGGTGACGGGTAAGGAGATCATGGACGTCTTCGTCGAGTTGAACCGCGAGGGCCAGACCATCGTGATCGTCACGCACGAGGCGAACATCGCCGCATACGCCATGCGCCAAGTTCATCTGTACGACGGCCACATCGCCAGGGATTTTTTGAAGGAACAAGGAGGGGTCGAAACATGATGCGGATGAGATCGTGGGGTGCTGCCTTATTGGCTTCCGTAGTCATCGGCTGTGGAAGCAGTGAAGCGGACGAGGCGCCATCGCTCCAGACCGCCGCCGTCACGCGCGGAAACCTAATGATTACCGCGGAGGCCACGGGCAGCGTCGAGCCCATCCGCGCGGTGGAGGTCACGTCCAAGGCATCCGGAGAGATCCTTCGGCTTTATGTCGATGTCGGCGACGAGGTGGAACCCGGAGCGCTCCTCGCCGAGGTCGATCCCCGCGATGTCCAGAACGATTTCAACCAGGCGGAGGCGGATCTGCAGGTCGCGCGGGCCAGGTTGGAGATTTCGCAAGCGCAACTGGACCGTTCCGAAGAGTTGTTGCGATCGGGCGTCATCTCCACTCAGGAGCATGAGACCAGGGCCCTGGATTTCGCCAATGCCCAGGCGACGCTGGTCAGAGCCGACACCAACTTCGAACTGGCCCTGCTCCGCTTGGAAGACGTGGTCATCCGGGCGCCGTTGGCGGGTACGGTGCTCGAGAGGAACGTCGAGGAGGGTCAGGTTATCCAGTCGGCATCCCAGAACGTCTCAGGAGGAACTACGCTGGTGATCATGGCCGACCTCAAGTCCATGCAGGTCCGAACCCTCGTGGATGAGACCGACATGGGTGATATTCGCGCGGGAATGCCGGCGAACGTGACCGTGGAGGCCTACCCCGACCTGAATTTCGTCGGGATCGTGGAGAAGATCGAGCCCCAGGCGGTCGTGCAGCAGAACGTCACGATGTTCCCGGTGATCGTGCAGCTCGACAACAGCTCTGGCCTGCTTCGCCCGGGGATGAACGCTGAGGTCGAGGTCGAGCTTGCCCAGGCGACGGGGGTGCTCCTGATCCCGAACAGCGCGGTGGTGACGCCGCAGGACGTACAGCCAGCGGCGATGGTGCTCGGGCTCGACCCCGAAGCCATCGACACGCGTAGCCTGTTCGCGGGGTTGGGTGGTGGGGGCGGTCGCGGTGCGGGTGCTCGTGCCCAACGTGGTGGGCAGGGAAATGGCTGGCCTCGTGCAGTAGAGGGGCCGCCACGAGACGGCGGGGCCGTTGCGCCCGGTGAAGGCTCGTCCGGTGCTCAGGGGGGCGCGCAAGCGGGTGCTGCCCCGGGCGGTCGTCAGTTTGGGGTGGGCAGAGGCGCGGGGAACGGGCCCGGTGGCGCGGTCTTCGACTCCCTGAGGGCGTTGATCGAGGGTGGTGAGATCTCACAGGACTCCGCCCGTGTGCTCTTCTCCGGTCGACGCGGTCGCGCTGGGGGTGGTGGCTTCCCTGGTGCCGGAGGTTTCGGGCGAGAGGCACAGACCGGGCACGGTGGGGAGAACGTTGCGTTACGGCAGAGAGATGCGCGGCGTGCCGTAGTTTTTGTGATGGCTGAGGAGGGGACGATCGAACCGCGAGCGGTGATGATCGGACTCAACGATTGGGATTTCACCGAGGTCGTGAGTGGCCTCGAAGAGGGCGAGTCGATCGCGATCCTCGGTGCCGCACAACTACGGGCCTCGCAGGAAGAAATCCTCAACCGGATCCGTTCTAACTTCAGCCCGTTCGGCGGCGGTGGACCGAGCGGGGGCAGGGGATTCCGGTAGGCCCTAATGCTGATTCGTGAAATCGTCTGGGTGGCATTGGGAGCCATCCGTGCCAATCTGTTGCGGTCGTTCCTTACGACCCTTGGGATCATCATCGGGGTCTCGGCGGTGATCGCCATGGTGGCACTGGGCGAAGGCGCGCAGCGGAACGTGGAGGATCGACTCTCGCGTATGGGCACGAACGTTCTGACCATACGGGCTGACCAGCGGCGCTTCGGCGGGGTCTCGACGGCCGACACTGAAGACCTGGAAGTGGCCGACGCTGAGGCACTCCGTAACGAGTCGGGTGGTCTGCTGACGATCTCTCCGGAGATTAGCTCCCGGGTCCAGCTCGCGTACCTCCGATGGAATTCGAACAATCAGGTACGAGGCGTTTGGCCTGAGTACTTCGGGATATACAACCTGAACGTCGAGTACGGGGAGATCTTCGACCAAGGACACGTGCAGGGGCGACGCCGGGTGGCTGTGCTCGGCTACGCCGTGCCTGAGGCGCTTGGGACCCCCGCCGCGCTCCTAGTTGGGAAG
>CAUZVZ010000027.1:0-22651 GCA_963583605.1 Gemmatimonadales bacterium UBA6960 | reverse complement strand
TACGTAAGGAACGGTAATGCTGAGAAGGTGCGGGCGGCGCATGTCGTGCTGGCGTGTTACAACGCCGTGATCCCGCACATGTGCCCGGAGATGCCCGCGGCCCAGCGCGAGGCGCTCGTCTACGGGGTCAAGAGGCCCAACATGTATACCAGTGTGCTCATCCGGAACTGGGAGGCCTTCGCTGAACTGGGAGTGCGTAACATCCGCACACCAGGGATGTTTCACGGCGGGTTCCGCCTCGGATTCAATCAGGTCTTCGGCAACTACGTGGGGCCGCGCACACCCGCCGAGCCCAATGTTCTCCACCTGAGCAAGACGTGGGCTGGCGAGGGCGCTACTGAGAAGGAGCAGCACCGCAACGGGCGGGCCGACATGCTCGCCACCACCTTCGAGGACTTCGAGCGCCACATCCGTGACGAGATGTCACGCAGCCTGGCGAGTACGAGCTTCGACGCGGCCCGCGACATCCTGGCGATCACCGTGAACCGCTGGCCGCACGGATACGCCTACATGTACAACCCGCTCTTCGAGCCGCTCGAGTGGGCGCTGCTCGACGCCGACGACAAGCCGAACAAGATCGCCCGGCGCCGCTTCGGCCGCATCTCGATCGCCAATTCGGACGCGGCCGCCACGCCCCATACGGACGCGGCGATCGACGAAGGGTACCGGGCGGTGGGTGAGCAGTTGGTGGTAAGCAGTCGCACCCGAGTGAGGACCGCGTCAACGTCGAGGGGATGACCCTCAGCCACGGCCTCAGCGGATACCGACGATCCCCCGAATCGAGTCGATCAGCTTGGCTGAGTCCCAGCCGGTCCCACGCCGGAAGACGATCTTCGTCCCGTGCAGGTTCCCGACCGCCTCGAGGTTTCCCTCGATCACAACCAGGTCGGCGACTTTGCCGGCCTCGACCGTTCCCACATCCTCGTCGATCCCAAGCACCTTGGCGCCGTTGGCGCTCATGATCTGGACCACCTCCGGAGCGCTGAACCCCGCCTCGAGCAGAAGCTCGTAGTTGCGCTGGTCGCCGAGCCCGGGAGGCGCGGCACCGTATCCGGTCGGGTCGACACCCGCGCCCAGGAGACCGCCTGCGTCCACGAACGCCCGCTCGTACTCCATGGCCTTCGCAAAGAGCTCAGGGTCGATGGCACCGCGTCCCTCACGGCGCTGGATCGAGATCTCGCGCACTTCTTCCGCAATCTCGGGGGCGAGCATTTCGAAGACGCGCTCGTCGATGGGCGGGCGCTCAGAGACGGAGATTTCATAGACGACGAGGGTGGAGGTCATCGCGACGCCGTTGTCGATCATATCGCGAAACGTCGCCTGAACCTCCGGCCCGTTCACGTCGAGGTCGGCGTACGAGTTCCGGAAGCCCGAGGGACACTCGTCAGGTTGTTTGTCCGGCGCGTACTCGCTGTTTGCGAACAAGCCGTGCTCGACATTGTCGATACCCAGGGCCACGGCTTCCCGGTAACCGATAGAACAGAGGTGGGCCGTGACCTTGACACCGTGAGCATGCGCTTCTTCGATAGCGGCCCCGAGCTCTGCTCGTGAGATCCAGGTGTACGCCTTGAACCAGTCCACCCCCTCCTCAGCCCAGTAACGTACGACACGGCGCGCGTGTTCGGGCCCCTGGAGGTGAATCATGGTCTGCGAGCCTTGCTCACCGGTCAGATAGGGGCCAGTCGTGAACATCGTCGGTCCGATCACTCGGCCAGCCTCAATCTCTCTCGCGAGGTTGATCTCCTCGTAAGGGTAGCGCGCGCCCGTCGTGCGAATGGTCGTCACGCCGGATGCGAGGTAGAGCCGCGAGCCCGAGAACGAGAGCTGTGCGGCCCGACCGCGACCGCCGGTGTAGTAACTGTGGTCATGCAGCCCGATCAGCCCGGGGATCACGGTCTGACCCGTCAGGTCGAGGACCTCAGCATTCGACGGGACATCCACACTCCCGGACGGCCCGACCTCAACGATCCGTTCGCCCCGAATGAGGATCGTCTGGTTCGTGGCGGCGGGAGCACCCGTACCGTCGATCACTTTCGCGTTCGTGAGCGCGATGACCGGCGCGTCGACCGCGATGAACTCCGCGAAGTTCTGCGCAGACGCCGGGGCTGAGGACACGAGGACGGTTACGGTCACGAAGACGGATGCAGCCACACGGATTAAGGTCTTCATCTCAGTTTCCTTCCACGTCGAAGACGAACTTCATGCCGGATTCGAGGTGCTCCGCAATATGGCAATGGACCATCCAGCGACCGGGGTTGGATAGCTCAAGCAGGATATCCGTCGTGGAGCCGGCCGGCAAAAGCACGGTGTCCTTCCAGACCATATTCTGGTTGGGTTCGCCGTTCTGAGCCAAAACCAGAAAGCGCTGCCCGTGGATGTGCAGCGGGTGCTGCATCGCGTGGAACGCGCCCCGGTCATTGTGGAGCCGGATCTTGACCACGTCACCGGCTCGGAAGCTCCACACGATGTCCATGTTCTCCGCACCCGACTGGGCGTCGCGGAGAATCCAAGAGATTTCTGTGCCCGTAGTCGCCCAGTTCATGACCGGCATGGTGCCGGTCCACTCCACGGGGTTGAAGTAAACCCAATCGAGGTTCATCGACTGCTCGATGGCCATGGGCAGACTGTCGACCTCGAGCGTCAGCGCGAGCTCGTGATCCGGCGCTCGGTCAAACTCGGAGCGGTAACGGTCGATGTCCGCGATGACCTCCTCATTCACCCGCACGGTCTCGAAGGCGTGGGCGTGGTCCTCAGCGGTGCGGGCTCCCGAAACGGCCACCGTTCCGAGGTGGGCGACTTCCTCGAGAAATAGGCCCATGCGGTGGTTGATGCCCTGCACGTGGTTCGTCAGCGCGTAGGCTCCCGGCTCACTGAAAAGGACTTCGACCACGTACCGCTCAGCCGGCGCGAGGACGACGCTCTCGACCATGGTCTCGCGTTCGAACTTCCCGACGTCTGAGGCGACCACTTTTACCGGGAGAGGCTGCGCCGAGGCGTCGTCGGTCGGGCGAAAGGAGACGTTGAACGTTCGGGTGTTCGAGACGTTGGTGAAGAAGAAGCGCACGACCTCGCCCGCATCGACTTCCAGCCCGTATTCCGGCTCGCCATTGGTGAGGAAGACGTTGCCGTAGCGGCCATTGAGCATGTAGTTGGCAGATTCGTTCCCGAATGGCACGACGCCATTCCCGGTGACGACGTCACTCTGGGTGGCGATGTCACTGCTCCCGGTCAGCAGGAGGTCGTCGAGCATGACGACCTCCTCCCGGTTCACCGGACCGTAGTAGTCGGCGGCAAGCGGCTCGACGAGCATGTTGCCGGCGAGGCCGAGCTCCTGCTGAACGTCCTCCCGATGATGCGGGTGATACCAGTAGATGCCGGCGTCACGGAAGTAGATCTGGTAGCGGAACGTCGCACCGGGCTCCACCGGGTCCTGCGTGACACCTGGAACGCCGTCGTATCGGTTGTCGAGGCGCACTCCGTGCCAGTGCACGCTGGTGGGAAAAGGCGTGTCGTTCGTGAAGTTCACGAAGATCGTGGACTGCTGCCCGACCGAGATGAGCGGGCCCGGGATCTGCCCGTTGAAGCCGAACATCAGAATCTCACGGCCCGCGATCTCGCGTTTGACGAGACCAGCGGTCAAGTCGACGGTGCCGCCGTTCGGGAGTTCCACGACCCCGCTCGCCTCCGCTTTCGGAACGTCGGCGAGGTCCACGGTCGGCAGCAGCGGGGAGGCCCGCGGACGTGCGCCCATGATTCCCGGGAGCCTGGGCACTCCTTCGTACATCGGCGGCAGAGACCACAGCTCGGCGAATTCGTGCACGGCCACCTCATTCTCCGATTCTGCTGAGGGGGCCATGGCCAAGAGGTCGTGAGCCTCCATCAGGCTCGACGGTGAGCGCCCGCGGATCACGAGCGGGCCCGTGCGCTCCGAGACGTCCGCTGAGGCCTCGGCAGTGACCAGCACCAGATATTTGTTGAAGGCAACCTCGCCCAGGTCGGTCCGGCCGTTGCCGACCTCTCCGAGCTTGACCACGGGGTCGAGCAAGAGCGGCGTGGCCCACGCTACGTACGTCGTGTAGGGCCCCAGCGTGGCGGGATCAGGAAGTCCCGCGATCCAGGCCGTCAACTCGTTGCGATGGCGCCCCTCAGCCGTGACCGTCACCCCAAAGGGCGACCAGGGGCGAGACAGTTGCACGACCCCGGTGGCGTCCCCTCCACGCTGAGTTGAAAGGAGATCGATGCAGTAAAGGTCCGACGCGGGGCGATCGGGCCGACCGACCGACCGTGAAGGCTGAGCGACCGGTGCATCGAAGAGGGATATCCCGAGCGCTGGCCCCCGGTCGGCGCACAACGGTGAGACGCCCGGTATTTGGCCCTGGATGGGACTAACGAGCAGGCTAGCGGCGAGAGCCGTAACAGCTGCTACCGAACGGAGGTTCGACATGGGGTGAGCTTCGCCGCAGCGCAGCTCCTTGGCAAGAACACGTTCCCGCGGGAACGTGTGGGCGAGATCATGTTCGGGTTCCCAACAGCCACCTTGCCCTGCGTGTCCTCATTGTATAATTGTCTGCGCTTGGTCGTTGCGACTTGCCCACCGCCAGGCGCTGACCACACGAACTGCAGAGAAGACGAGAGGAAAGACGCATGATATCTCGACGCGAATGGCTCCAGATTACCGCCGGCGTTGGCGCCGGCGCCGCACTCGGCCTGAATCCGCGCGTCTTGGAGGCGCTCCAGAGCCAGGAACTGATCACCCGCGCGATCCCCTCTACCGGAGAGCGGCTGCCGGCGGTCGGCTTGGGCGGCGCCAACACGTTCTCGCAAGTCGCCCGCGCCGAGGACTTAGAGGCGGTAGGGGGTGTCCTGCAAGCCCTCGTGGACGGGGGAGCCACCGTATTCGACACTGCGGCGGGCTACGGTGCTTCCGAGGAGGTCTCAGGCCGGGTCGCCGACGAGCTCGGGATCGCCAACCGGCTTTTCTGGGCGACCAAGGTGAACGTGGCAGGACGGGGTGGCACCCCTGCCGATCCCGCCGCAGTGCGGGCTCAGCTAGAGCGCTCGTTCTCGCGCCTGCGTATTCCCGTGATCGACGTGATCCAGGTACACAACATGGGCGATCCGCCGACGCAGCTCAGAATTCTGGAGGAGTTCAAGGCTGCGGGTCGGATTCGTTACATGGGGATCACGACCACGAGCGAAAGGCAATACGGAGCGCTCGCGGATGTCATGCGCAACGAGCCGATCGACTTCATCGGCATCGACTACGCCGTCGACAACAGGACTCCCGAAGAGGTGATCCTCCCGCTGGCGCAAGAGCGTCGGATCGGTGTGATCGTGTACCTGCCGTTCGGTCGGAGCCGGATGTGGCGGCGGATCGGCGACCGTCCGCTGCCAGATTGGGCGGAGGAGTTCGACGCGCACAGCTGGGCTCAGTTCATGCTCAAGTTCGTACTCGCCCACCCAGCAGTCACCGTGGCGACCCCGGGCACGAGCGATCCAGGGCACATGACGGACAACATCGCCGGCGGGCGGGGGCGGCTCCCCGACGCGCAGCAGCTCAGGCGGATGATTGCGCTGGCGGAGAGCCTGCCGCGGGCCTGAGGCGGCCTGGCACAGAGGCGACTCGGCACCGCTTCGGCGTCGCTCGGCCCCCCGCCTAGTGCTCCAATCCGTAGATGATCGTATCCACGAAACTCTGCTCTGCCGCCTCGTCCGCGCCCCACGCCGCGGCCTGGTCCATGAGAGGACGAAACTCGTGAATGTGCTCAGGTGGGTGGCCTTCCGCGATGAGCTCCGCGACCGCGGCGCGCATCGACATGAGCGCGTCCCGGTAGGCCCTCAGGTCCTCGCGCGTCGACAGCGCGCCGTGACCCGGGATGACCATCGTGCGACCGTCCATGACGGCGAGGGCCGCACCGGTCGCCGCGATCACCCCATCGATCGAGCCGCCCGTGGCGGTATCGATGAACGGAAAGCGGTCCCGGAAGAACGTGTCGCCCATGTGGACCACGTTCGCGCCCCGGAAGTGCACGATGGCGTCGCCGTCCGTGTGCGCATTCGACACATGGAACGCGTACAGCTCATCCCCATTCAAGTGGAACGTCACGTCCTCCGCGAAGGTGATGACGGGCAGCGCGCCGTCCGGACGGGCCGGCTCCGTCGCAGGTTCCCTGCCGATACGCTCGAGCACCTGGTCCATGCTGAGGCGTTCCCGGACGTTCTCGTGCGCCACGATGAGGGCCCCCGTCCTTCCGAGGTTCTCGTTGCCGCCCGTGTGATCCCCATGCCAGTGCGTGTTGAACACGAAGCGGACCGGCTCAGACGAAATAGCCCGGATGGCAGCCAGAATCTTGTCGGTCAACGGCGCGTACTGGTCGTCGATGACGAAGACGCCGTCCTCGCCGACGAACAACCCGATGTTACCGCCGGACCCGATCAGCATGTACACGCCCGCGGCGACCCGCTGCGTCTGGATCTCGACAGCGTCGAAATTCTGAGATGAGGCGAGGCCCGGCGAGGCCAGGGCGAGCAGCGCGAAAAATGCGAGGGGGCGGCGCATGGGACGTTCTCCCGTGTGAGGTGCATGGTCGGCTTGGTGGTAACATGCGGTGTGGGCGCGGGCGTGCAAGGACCGTCGAAAAGGCTGTTGTCGCCGACGGCTTGACGGACGCTCAGCCCCTACCTCCGAGCAGCTCCTGCGCCTCACCTCCAGTAAGCCCCACCTCGTCCACGTCAGCACTGGCGTCGAGCAATTCTCGCTCCTCGGCCATTCTGGCTAGCGCCAGCGAACCGGCGGCTGAGACTGGGCTCAGTAGGGTCGCAGAACCGATTAGCGCGGCAACCTCCAGCCATTGGCCCGGGTCGAATCCGGCACCGACAAGCCCCGGAAGAACAAAAAGCACGCCCAGCAGCAGACCACCCACCGCCCCCCAGGCGCCAAATCGGAGAAGCGACAACTCATCGAATCTGCGACGGCCCTCTGCAATCCGAAGCACCGTGGAAAAGACCGCACCCCCGAGGAAGCCGACCAACGCCAACGCCGCCGGCCAGATATCAACGAGGGCCCCATCCCAACCGGGCACGAACTGCGTGATGATCTCTATCAGCACACCAATGAGCGCCCATCCGGCTGCCCAAGTCACGCCCATCCCTACCGCGGCGCGGATGCGTCTCAGCCTCTTCTTCATTACTACTTCCTTGTGCAAACAGCTGTAGATCCCGCGACTGTGTTGAAAGCCGGGGCCCCTACCGGAAGTCAAACACCAGCGGAAAGATCACCACTACCACCCACGCCCACACCGCATACACCGGCACGTAAGCCGTCTGCCACCAGTCCAGGGGCGCAAAGCCGGCCCGCCTACGGAGGAACCTCGCATAGAGCACGGCCGACCAGCCCAGGTTCACCACCAAGATGAGGTTCTCGCCCAATGCGGCGACCCTGTTGGGGGTGAACCCGAACTCGGAGATCCGCGCCAGGATGGCCCAAAGGGCCAGGGCGTCCACCAGGAGCGCGCAGATTACCAGGACAATGCAGACCATCGAAGAGGCCGGGCTCCGCCTGGGGATCCCTCGCCGAGATGGCGTAGAGGAGCAGGCCCACCACCACGACCAGGAGCAGGTCGAAGCCAATGAGCACCTCGCGCTCCACGTTGATCCCGCTTCCGGTCCACACCATGGTGCCCAGGAACGCCAGGAGCATGAGCGTGAAGAGTGGCGTGAAGAGCATCGTGAGCACCGGCGCCATGTTCTCGATGACGCTCTGCTTGGCCTCCACCAGCCAGCCAGCGATGATGACGGCGCCCATGGCACCGCAGGGCATCACCCACGAAGTGAGGAGCAACTCCACGTCCAGGCCGATGGCACCGAAGATGAATACGGTGATCCCAATCAGGACACCGCCGCCCAAAGCGATGAGGGCGTAGTAGATGAGCCACTCTCCCGAGAAGCGCACGTAGTTCATACGCGTCTGGTGGTCGCGCCACAGTCCGCCGGCGTAGGCGACGCCCACGGCGAGCCAGAGCGCCATGGGCAGGTGGAGCGCCGCCAGCGTCTCCGTGTCCCCACCCGAGGTGAACGGGAGGAGGTTCATCATGAGCGCCCCGATGATGAAGGGGGCGGCCAGCCAGAGCCGGCGGGCGGGTTCCAGCCCCCGCTTCCACGCGAAGAGCACGGCGAGGAATGGGAGCGCAAACTGGCTGAAGTTCCGAAAGTAGAAGGAATTGGCCGCGTCGTCGTCAAGTCTCAAGCCGAAGAGCTCAGGGACCTTGACGGCTGCTCCCGCGGCCACGGCCAGGCCCAGAGCCACGAGAGCCTCCTTCCTCCACCCCACCCCACCTTCGCCGGCCTCCGGCGCCACAACCAGCCGCTTCCACAACCGCTCCGAGTACTCCTGCGCATATTCGCGCGACAGTGAATCGAGGTCGCCGATGCGCTTCACGGCAATGAGGAAGGCCTCTTCCTCATCCAGTCCCGCCTCCTTCAGCTCGGCCACCTGGGTCCGCAGGTGGTCTTCGAGTTCATCCACGTCCATCCCGTCGATGGCTTGCCGTCGGCGCACATAAGACCGCCACTCACCGATTCGTTCCTCCATCACTTAGACTCCTCCCAACATTGAGCGGTCGGATCCCCTGCGGCGCGAGTTGGCACTCGTGGAACGGAGTCGACCGAAGCGCGGAGCTGACGACTTGCCACTGTTGTCGCTGGCTGGCCAGCTCCTCCGAGCCCTCGTAGGTCAGCCGGTAGTATTTCCGACGTCTTCCCGATTCCGAGCGACCCCATGAGGCCTTCACGTAGCCGTTGCGTTCGAGACGGTGGAGTACGGGGTAGAGCATGCCGTCCGTCCACTGCAGTTCACCACCTGAGAGTTCGTCCACGCGTTTGATGATGGCGTAGCCGTAGCTCTCACCGTCACTAAGGATAGACAACACCAGGGGCGTGGCGGACGCCGCGACGAGATCCTTGCCGATGTTCATGCCGGCCGGATTCCCGGGCGTCGAGATGGAATCTGAGAATACATAGAACCAGTATACATGGTACTTCTATGTATTATAAGAACGTCAACAAAAAGCCCCCCAGGCCAAAGACCTAGAGGGCCGACAGCGGAGCCGGTGGGACTCGAACCCACAAGTCCGTTAGGACGCCGGTTTTCGAGACCGGTGCAATACCAGTTATGCGACGGCTCCAAGGACGTCTCGGACTACGTAATTCTGCCCCCCAGTCGGGGCGCCCGGCTTTGAGCTGCGGTCGCCTTCGGAGATCCCCGCTCGTCTCAGCGGTCGACTGCTGGACCGCAAAGCGGATCACAGTTTCGCACCTCAGCTGAGCCAACGGTTCTGGCGTCCGGCTAACGTCGGCCGCCGCGGGCTCGCTAAAGCGAGCCCGCAAATCCGGGCGCCAGCACCGTTGATTGTTCAACTTCTAGTCGGGGCGCCCGGATTTGAACCGGGGACCTCTGCGTCCCGAACGCAGCGCTCTACCGAACTGAGCCACGCCCCGAATTCGAACATCACCGCCAAAAAACGCGTTCCCGCAGGAACGCGTGAGGCGTCGATCATGCAAAGAAAGCTCTATTCCCAGCGGATGGGGTGGGATTCGAACCCACGAGGGTATTAACCCACACGATTTCCAATCGTGCGCCTTAAGCCACTCGGCCACCCATCCAAGTCGAACGAATCCCACGTTATCCATCCGATCCATCGAATACGGAGGGAGTGGGATTCGAACCCACGCGGACTTGCGTCCAACGCCTTAGCAGGGCGTCGCCTTAAGCCACTCGGCCATCCCTCCCATGCACCATTGCCCCTCTAGGGCTCGAACCTAGACTCTCCGGAACCAGAATCCGGCGTGTTGCCAGTTACACCAAGGGGCAAGAAGCCAAGACAGAGCCACCTGTCGGATTTGAACCGACGACCCCGTCATTACGAGTGACGTGCTCTACCAACTGAGCTAAGGTGGCTAAAATGGAGCCGAGGGGAATCGAACCCCTGACCTCAGCATTGCGAACGCTGCGCTCTCCCAACTGAGCTACGGCCCCCGTGCATGGGCGCGAGAGGACTCGAACCTCTGACCTCTACGATGTCAACGTAGCGCTCTAACCAACTGAGCTACGCGCCCAATCCTCTCAAAACCCCAAAAGCGCGCCCGGGAGGACTCGAACCCCCGGCCTCCTGATCCGTAGTCAGGCGCTCTAATCCAACTGAGCTACGGGCGCAAAAAACCACAATGAAAATGTTCTCGCCAAACGATCTCAAACCACAATGCCAACGCCCTCGAAGATCGCAGCTTTTCGCGAGGTGATTTTGGTGTAGGGGTAGGAGGGCAAGGCGGTCCGAATGCGGCGTACATTCGTACGCCGCATTGAAGACCGTCCGCAGTCCCGACACCCCCCTAAGCCAAAAGCGCCCGCGAAAAGTGCCCACGACAGGACTCGAACCTGTACGCCGTTTCCGACACCAGTCCCTCAAACTGGCCTGTCTACCAATTCCAGCACGTGGGCAACATGTCTCACAAAATTACACACAAACCCATGCTCGGGGAGGGACTCGAACCCTCACGAGGTTAACCCCCACAGGGTCCTGAACCCTGCGCGTCTACCAATTCCGCCACCCGAGCGAGTTCGTACCCAGCGCGCGCGAACGTGAGTACGCATGCACCAGTGGAGCCGAGGGGAATCGAACCCCTGACCTCTTGAATGCCATTCAAGCGCTCTCCCGACTGAGCTACGGCCCCAACACGATCTACCTGATCTCTGTCAAACAACGTCTCAAGCGGGGCTGACGGGACTTGAACCCGCGACCTCCGGTGTGACAGACCGGCGCTCTAACCAAACTGAGCTACAGCCCCCACGCACTGCAAATACCCTCACGGGGAATCGAACCCCGGTCTCCACCTTGAAAGAGTGGTGTCCTAACCGTTAGACGATGAGGGCGACTCCCCTACCAGCTTTCAAACAGGCCCGGAGGGGCTCGAACCCCCAACCCCCGGTTTTGGAGACCGGTGCTCTACCAGTTGAGCTACGGACCTCTGACATCCAATCGGGTGCCATCTATTCGGCCTACACCACACAATCCTTCAGTGGCCAGGGGCGGAATCGAACCACCGACACCACGATTTTCAGTCGCGTGCTCTACCAACTGAGCTACCTGGCCCGCTACCTCGCGCGCTACTTCCGCGAAAAAAAATCCGCCCGGGCCTTTCGGCGACGGGCGGCTCGGCGAGGGGTGCGCGCTCCGGTCGTTCTAGAGGCGCCCCTCGACGGTCCACCCCCGCGGGCTAGACCACGTGTCCGCCATCGCCCATCCCCGGGCCTGCTGTGCATCGGTCCTGAACACTGACAACTCTCCAAACCCAGTGGATGAACATATAAACGCCGCCCGAAGGCGGCGGGCTGAAAGTAGCGGGGGCAGGATTTGAACCTGCGACCTTCGGGTTATGAGCCCGACGAGCTACCAGACTGCTCCACCCCGCACCGAAGATGGTAAAGGTATTGGTCCGAAGACAAAGGTTCAACCCTGGCGCTCGTGCCCTCAGGGACCCACGCGCCACTAGATTTGCTGCTACATTGGCGTGCGACTTTTGCACCCTCCGCCGGAGATATGACGATGATGAAGCGTTGGATGTTAATGATTGCAGCAGCCCTGTTGGTGCTGCCCGCCGCTGTCACCGCCCAGCGGGGCGGCGGTAGAGGCGGCGGGATGCAGATCTGGCAGAACGAGGCGGTGGCCGACCTCGAGCAGATGAGGGACAAATTCCTCTCGTTGGCCGAAGCGTTCCCAGAGGAGACATGGGATTGGCGGCCGATGGAGGGTGTGCGATCGGTGCGGGACGTCATGGTCCTCATGGTTGTCGAGGGGCACGTCTTCCCCGGTATGTGGGGCGCGACCCCACCGACCGGCGCTGCCGACGGTTTCGGCCCCGAGACCGCCCGGGTGGCCGCCATGTCCAAGGCGGGCGTCATACAGGAGATGGAGCGTTCGCTGAACTACATGATCGAGTCGGTCCGGAGCCTGACCGGACCTGAACGGAACGCCGAGGCTTCGTGGTTCGGTACAGCGACGACCGGAGCGGGCGTGGTCACGCACGCGATCGTGGACATGCACGAACACCTGGGCCAGTCGATCGCTTACGCGCGCACGAATCAGATCGTCCCGCCCTGGAGCATGTAGGGGGAGTGGTCTGGAGGGGGATCGCAGCGTGCGCTCAGGGCGCTGGACCATCACTAATCCCGCCACGGAGAAGTGATGGTCCAGCGTCAGCACTTCGCGGATCCCCTGTCCGGCCATGACCTCGAAGCTCACGGCGTCGGCCAGCGAGAAGTCCTGGTCTTCGTAGCGCTCGAGCCATTGGGTGATCGCGCGGTGGTCTCCCACACATGGCGACCCGGAGCGCTGAGCCGTATCTTTTTAGTATCCGCCTGTATCCTCATAGATGGAGGTGCGAGATGTTTGTTGGGAAGGCCAAGAAATTAGGAGTCGGCGCCGCAGCGCTCGTCCTCGTCGGAATGGCTGGCATCGGGTTCTCTCCCGCGCCCATGCAGCTTCCGACCGTCACGGTGCGCCACGACCCCACCTGAGGATGCTGCATCCGGTGGGTGGGTCACCTACGAGACAACGGTTTTGAAGTAGACCTCATTGAGGTCGATAACATCAACGCGGTACAAGAAAAGCTTGGCGTCCCCGCCGAGTTCAGAGGGTGTCACTCGGCCCAGGTCGGAGACTACATGGTCGAGGGCCACGTTCCGGCGGACTTGATCCAGCGCTTCCTGGAGGAGGACTCGGGCCTGGCAGGCATCACGGTGCCCGGCATGATCGTGGGTCCACCGGGGATGGAAGGGTCGGAGCCGCGGCCCTATGACGTTCTGACGTGGGACCGGGACGGCAAGAGCACGATTTACGAGTCGCGCTGACGGCACGATTCAGGCTTCGGATTGCCCCGCTCGAGGCTTCGGCTCCGGGCAGGGCTTTTGCCGCCGCCCACTCCCTCCCCCCCCCGCTACCTCAACTCCACACCCGCTACCTCAGGGCCTCCGCCCAGTTCTCGACCAAGATGAGTTCCGAGTCAGCGGACAGGTCATTGATTCGCAGCATCACGAATCGGCTATCGTCTGGGCTCACGTCGTATTGGGGGTTGCCGCCTCCCGGCAGGTAGTTGTTCAGGGCGTGACAGAGTTTGAGCTCAGGAGCGGCACCCAACCGCTATAGCTGTGCAGCCAGATCCAGAAAGTCCGTAGCGTTCACATCGAACGCCGGATCCGGCGTCGTATCGATCTCCCGATCAGGCCCATACTCGAGCGGACGCGGCACATAAGCCGTCTTGAACCCCAAAGCCCCCGCCGCCCGCAAATCTCCCTTATGCGCAGCCACCATCATGACCCGTTCGTGAGGAAGGCTCAAAAGCTCCGCGGCCTTGATGTAGACCTCAGGATCCGTCTTGTAATGCCCCGACAACTCCGCTGAGAGAATCACATCCCACGGCAGCCCCGCGTTCTTGGCCATGTTCGTCAGCAGTGAGACGTTGCCGTTCGACAACGTAGCCAAAACGAACTTCGCCTTGAGCCGCCCGAGCCCCCGCACCGTATCCGGCCAAGGAATCAGCCGATGCCAAACCCGATTCAGATGGTCGATCTCCACTTCACTCATCGCCGGAAAGTCGTATTCGACCAGAAGATCATCCAGAATCATCCGATGCAACTGATCGATCTTCAACCAAGGCAGTTCCCCCGTACGAACCCGATTCATCGCCGGCCCATACCCGCTCCGCCAAGCATCCGCGAAGCTCTCCCAGTCCAAGTAGAATCCCTTCTCCAACGAAAGAACCTGCCCCTCCCGAATGATCGAAGTCCGCCAATCCACCACCGTCCCAAACACATCGAACGTCATCGCCTCCACCCCAGCGAGCGCCTCCTGCACCCTCTCCTCCGGCAACGTCCGATCCAAGAGCCCAACCCCCTCCCCTCCCCCAATCGCCGCCCCCGCGATGCTCGCCCCTCCGACCGACAAGAATTCTCTCCGTTCCAGAGTGAGTTCAGTAAACTCCGACGTTTTTTCGCTCGCGCCCATACCAGCACTCCAGTGGATCTGAGGACGAACCTTCCAACCCACCCCATCCTAGCCGCTATCCACACCATCCCACCAGCCCTGACCCTCCCAGTTGAGTGCCCTCTAGGCTACGTCTATATTCCCTCCCTCACGGGACGTGGCGCAGCTCGGTAGCGCACCTGAATGGGGTTCCTGCCACACAGGCCCCGGTTTTCACAATTCCTGAGTAAGTACAAGGTATTCGTCCACTAACCCCGAGTACGATTTTCTGCCCATACTTGAGGTTGGGGTACGCTAACGTACACACCTCTTTGGATAGGGGGAGGGGCTTCGGCTTCTCCTCCTTCCAAGGCCCGCACGCGTTTTCGAACGGTAACGATGGCCTTCTGTGTCGTCGCATCGACCGCAACGCAGGGAGAGCACCATGGACGCCTTGGAGAAGAAGCTGTCGTCGGCCATCGAAGAACTCATCGAAAGCGTGATCGAACTATACCCGGACCTCAAGAAGCCGCTGGCCAAGATACAGAGAGTGCTGGGGAAGATGAGAGCGTAATGAGCCCCACATGTTGCCAATCTGTGGGTTCGGAGGCAGCATCCGAGAAATCCAGCTCAGCGTGCTCAAGGAATAGCCGATAGCGAGTGAGGCCTTCCCCGAAAGTTCACGCCTCTAAAAACGGGAGGGCCATGGGTTGGTTTGGTAAGAAAACCATACTCGGCGAACTAAAATCGTCCATCGAGATGAGAATAAGCTACTGAGAAATCAGAGGTGGAAGTTGTGGGCTGGCAAACGTTCTATGCGCAGCATATTCTTGCGCATTCTTACCTTAAGAGAGATCTTCTTCAAAAGAGAGCCAGTCGTGGCACTCGTCCCGTGATCAGGATAGGGACAATGTTACGATCTTTCTTTATCGTTAGCGATGACAACCGGCGGCCTAGGAGCCGCGCCCGCCATCGCCTTAGGGGGCGGCCAGTGGGTCTCCTTCCGCTATAGAAGGATTGGCAATTTCAGCTGAATCGGCATTTCCATCGAACGGAGAAAGTACATGGTCGCTCAAGTGTGGTATAACGGAGAAGGACGGAACTCACGGTTCCGATACGTGGCCGCGCTCGGTGGCCTCCTAGGCGCCTTGTTGCTCACCGCAGCGGGACTCGCGGGTCAAAACACAGGTGCCGTTTCTGGGCGGGTCGTTGACGCCCTGAGCGGAGCGCCGGTAGATGCGGCGTATATTCACATTGATGAGCTGTCGCTCGGCACCAACTCGCGGCCGAATGGGTCGTTCACCCTCGGTAACGTGGCACCCGGGCAGTATGAGGTCGTGGTGGACCGTCTCGGATTCACGAGTGAGACGCAACAGGTGACGGTCACCGCTGGGGGCGTTGCAACCATAGAATTACAGGTCTCCCGGGATGCGCTCTTGCTGGACGAAATTTTGGTGACGGGAACGGCGGGCGGCACGCGAGCTCGAGCGATCGGAAACGTGGTGGGACGGGTTGAGGCGGCGGCGATCATAGAGATCGCTGCGGTGGGTACCGTTCAGGACCTACTTGGGGCGCGTGAGTCGGGTCTCAGCTTCAACCGCAGCTCAGGGAACATAGGGACCGGATCCGAAATGCGGATTCGAGGCGTGTCCAGCGTCACGATGGGCAGCCAGCCGCTGATTTACGTGGATGGGATCCGCGTGGACAACCAGACGGGGGGTGGCCCGAACCTGCGTGACGGCGGGCAAGTCTCCTCGCTGGACGATTTCAGTCCCGACGAGATCGAGAGCATCGAGATCATCAAGGGGCCCGCCGCTGCGACGCTTTACGGCACGGAGGCCTCAGCCGGGGTGATCCAGATCATCACCAAGAGGGGAAACCAGGGCGCCACTCAGTTTAATATGTCTGTCCGGCAGGGACAGACATGGCTTCCTGACATAGCGGGGAAGGTCGGTGAGTCGTTCGGGAGAGACGCGGCCGGGAACATCATCTCCTTCAACATTTACGAACACGAGAAAGCCGCTGGCCGTGACCACTTCCAGACCGGACAGCTGCAAAGCTACACGCTTAGCATGCGGGGGGGCACGGACCTGCTCCGGTATTACCTGTCTGCAGACTACGGAGATGACTCAGGGATCGTAGACTACAACTGGAAGAAGCAGACTAACCTGCGTTCGAATCTCACCGTCCTGCCGTCCGACCAGTTTGAGGTGAACGTGAGCCTCGGTTACATCACCGGCCAGACGAGCTTCATGCAGCAGAGGACGGCCTGGGGGATGTGGGAGCAGTTCCAGTGGGCGAACCCTGAGGGGCAGGACCGCATCCTACGCGGCTTCCTCAGAGCGAGACCCGAGGAGATCGCTGATAATAGGGCCATCCGTGATTTGAACCGCTTCACGGGGAGCGCGACGGTCACGCATGTTCCGAACTCTTGGCTCACCCACCGGGTGATCCTCGGGACGGACGTGCTGAACGAGGAGAATACCCAACTCTTCCCCAGGCGTGCGGTGCCGCAGGAGTTCGGTTCGCTCGCGCTGGGGAACCTGGAGGTCGACCGTCCGAGGCGCGAGTACCAGACACTCGATTACGCGGCGAGCGCGACGTACGGGGGGCTGCCCGGTCTGGGCGAAAGCGTGCAGTTCACCTCTTCGTTCGGCTTGCAGTACTACGCGAGGACTGAGGAGGTCGTCAGCGGAAAGGGGAAAGTATTCCCAGCTCCTCAGATCACGACGCTCTCGGGCGCTGCGTCCACGAGCGCGGGCCAGACATTCTTAGAGAACAAGTCGGTGGGCATGTACGTGCAGCAGGAAATGGGGTGGAATGACCGGCTCTTCCTGACCGCGGCGGTTCGCGGGGACGACAACTCTGCGTTCGGGGCGAACTTCGACGCTGCGATCTACCCGAAGTTCTCGGGCACCTGGGTTCTCTCCGAGGAGGACTTCTGGGGTGGCCTTGATGACTATGTGAGCAGCTTCCGTTTCAGGTCGGCCTGGGGGAAGGCGGGTCGTCAGCCGGCACTGTTCGCCGGGGTGACGCTCTTCTCCCCTGAGCCAGGACCGGGTGGCCAACCGTCGGTGACACCCGACGTGCTCGGCAACGCGGCGCTGGGGCCGGAGGTGAGCACGGAGATCGAGGTTGGCTTCGATGCAGCGTTCTTCGACGACCGGGTCAGCTCAGAGTTCACCTATTACAAGCAGAAGGTGAAGGACGCACTCATCGATATCCCGGTCGCACCCACGTACGGCTTCCCCGGAGCTCAGACCGTGAACCTGGGGCAACTCACGAATTGGGGGTGGGAGCTGAACATGAACGGTCGCATCCTCGACCGGACGGGCTTCGCCTGGGATCTGGGTTTGGGAATCAACAGCAACGAAAACCGGGTCGACGACCTGGGTGGGAATCCAGAAACAAACACCCTCAGGGAGGGCCTGAACTATCCCTTCCAGACGGAGCGAGTCATCCTGTCGGCTGCGCTCGACGATACCGGAAACGCGATCGACGTGATGTGTGACGGTGGAACAGGGTACCTCGGTATTGAGGCGGGGGGCACCGCGACGCCATGCAAGGGTGCGCCACGTATCAGGCAGGGGAATGGACTGGCGATTCCGAAGTATGAAGCGACCCTGAATACGACCTTCACCCTCTTCGACAACTTGCGACTCTACGCAATGGCGGAGTTCCGGGGAGAGCACTGGCGGAATCTGACGGACGCCGCTTGCCGGCACTCATGTTTCCAGACCTCGGAGGCTTCGGTAAGGAGAGACGATCCGTTCATGGTCGCCGCGATCACGGGCAGGGCCCAGCAGACTCGACTCACATCCGAGTTCGATGCCTCGTTCATGAAACTCCGCGAGATCAGCCTCAATTACACACTTCCGACCTCGCTAGCCGCCATGGCGGGAGCCTCCAGGGCTTCCATCAATGTTGCCGCGCGGAACTTGTTCACGCTCTGGCAGGCGACGTACACCATCGGGGACGCTACATCCGCTACCACAGGCGAAACCTACCTCGGAGTGCCGGTGACGGACCCCGAGGCGCGGCGCGCGGGAAGCCTCGTCTCTTCGAATTCGAACGTTCCCCCGCTCTCGAACTTCACGATGACAATGCGGGTCACCTTCTAATGCCACGATCCATGGAGCGAGCTGACATGAAGACCCAACGACACACACGGTGGTCGGGAACGCGGCTGGCCATGGCTTCGGCTATGGGGGCGGCTATTCTGACAATAGGAGCATGCGATTCCTTGTTGGAAGTAAAAGTCCCGGGGAATCTTACCGCAGACGATCTTTTCACGCCGGTATCGGCTCCGATCATCATCAACTCGATCATTGCTGACTTCGAGTGCTCTTGGTCGATGAGGTCCGCAACGACATCTGCCCAGGAAGACGCTACCTGGTCGACCAGCGGGTACTGGGCTCAGGACACCCGCTTTACTAACGAGCGCCCGGGTGGCGGGGCCTGCGTCGGAAATTCTGACACCGGCACCAGCTGGTTCGCCAGCTTCCAGTCCTCCCGATTCATAGCGATAGGCGCCTACGACAAGCTCGGCGAGTGGACCGACGCTGAGGTTGCAGACCGAAGCACACTTCTGGCCACAGCGGCCGTCTACATAGGGCTTAACTACACGGTCTTCGGTGAGACGTACTGCGAATTTTCTCCGGATGTAGGCCCGATGAAAACTCCGACGGAGATGCTGACAGTCGCCGAGGGATGGTTCACCAAGGCGCTGGATGCGCTCGGTTCTGGGGACGCGGCGATCGTGAGCACGACCAGCTTGAAGCAGCTCGCCCTCCTCGGGCGGGCGCGTGTCCGCCTCGCTATAAGGGACTTGGCGGGGGCCAGGGCGGATGCACTGCAGATTCAGCCTGGCTTCGTGGCTTATGTCACACGAGATGCGTCGGTGCGCAGCCGCTGGAACGCGGTAACTCAGGCAATGACCGTGTCGGGGTGGCGCACGATCGGTGGACCGATGTACTGGAACGACTACGACGATGACCAGCTCGTCACGGCCGGATACTACGATCTGACGATCGACGCTGCCGGTCTCCAGACGGTGAACGATGGCGTGGCGGACCCCCGGGTCCCTGTGGAGTACACCGGTCAGTTCGCGCAGGACGGGATCACCGACCAGTACATCCAGACCAAGTATCCAACGGTCTCGTCCGACCAGCCCATGGCGAGATGGGCTGAGGCGCAACTCATCCTAGCGGAGATCGAGATCGATGGTGGGGGATTGGCGGCGGCGGTGGGTCACATTAACGCTCTCCGTGATGCACACAGCCTTCCTAACTTCGCGAGCACCGACTCCGACGAGATCTATCGCACGATGATCGAGGAACGGCGTCGCGAGTTCTTCTTCGAGGGGCGCTTCCACGCCGACAAGCTTCGCTACGGTCTATGGTTCCCGCGCGGCCGGGGTAAAGATCACAAGGGGATCCAGTACGGATTCACAACCTGCCATCTCATGCCGGAAAGCGAGTACGAGCTCAACCAGAACATCATCGACGAGTTTGGGGTGGATTATGACGGACCCGATGTCACGGACCTCAACTACTCCTACGAATTGAAGCTGAGTCGGGCAGTAGATTGGCCCGTGCCAAACACGAATCCGTAGGACACGCGGGTCCCGCCACAGGGTTCCCGTATAATTAGGGCAGAGCCCTGGGCTCTGCCCTGCGGCAAAGGGAAGCAAGAGAAGGCATAGATCGGCCGGGCTCCGGGAGGAATCTCGGAGTCCGGCCTTGTCGCTTCAGACCCCCTTCACTCGGGTTCCGTATCGCGACAGATCGAAGCGGAGAAGCCGACGATGCCGAAGATGAAGATGTGGAGCGGGGGACAAGCCACGGTGGCGTTCCTTATCGTCTTCTGTCTGGGCGTCATTCCCGCGGACGCCCAGGTCAGCGACGGCATCACCGGCCGGATCGTCGACCGAGCTACGGGCGAGCCGGTCCCGAGCGCGCAAGTCAATTTCCTACAGTTGGACGGATCCCGTAGCGGTCCGGTCGGCCTCCAGGCCCTGACGGGGCCGTACGGAGAATTCGCCCTCGACGGAGTCGCCGAAGGGGCGTATCTGGTGCAGGTGCAGCACCTCGCGTACGGCACTCACCTTCATCCACTGCGGCTCGAAGGACGGGGGACTACGGCGATCGAGATCTTCATCTCGCAGGCGGCAATCGCGCTCCCTGCTCTCTTGGTCGTGGTGGATTCGGACGAGGCACGGGGGGCTTCATCTCGAAACATCCTCACCCGCGAGGAGATCGCCCGGGCCGCGGCGAGCGGTGTCACTCTAGGGGACTACCTCAGACGATCGGTCGCGGGGATCTCGACACGCGGCGGGGGTGATGTCGGCGCATACCTCTGCGTCGAATTCCGCGGTGCACGGCGGGGTGACGGCCGATGTCGTCCTCCTGAGGTCCGCCTGGACGGGACCGTCGTTCCGGAACCGCTGAGCTTCTTAAGCCAGTTTTCCCTCGACGGGCTGGAACGGATCCAGGTCATCCCTGCCGCTGATGCGGGCGGCCAATTCGGCGCGAACGGTGGGTGGGGAGTCATCCTTCTCGAAACCCGTCGCGGGGGGCTCGTCACGGAGGACGGAATCCCCGTCGCGCGACGTAGCGCCCTGTCCGCCGATCGGTTCGACTGGAGTCTCGAGGCACAGCCGCACCCTTGGACCAAGGTTTATGGAGCAGCGTTCCTCGGCAACGCAGTCGGGCTTGCCGCCGCAGGAGCCTTGCTTAGCCAGTGCATGGATCTCAAGACCCGCACTGTTTTGCGAGGAGAGGACTACTGTGGAGCCGCCCCGCTGCTTGGCACAAGCGTTCTCGCGGCCATCCTACCACCCCTGGCCGCAAGCCTCGCCGCGAGGTGGGCGGGGAGCACAGATCGATCCACAGGAAGGTTTCGACAGTCGCTCCTCTACTCGCTTCCGGTCTTCGTTCCAGGGTTCGCGCTCGCGAGCGTGGGCGCCGGCGACTCGGGATTGACAGGGCTCGAGATCGTAGGCTTGGCTGTCGTCGTCCTGGGTGCGCCGGCACTGAATACCCTCGCGGACCGTATCTTCCGGAACATTCGTTGAGCAAGCACCCCCTAAGCCTTTTAGAGTCCGGCTTTCCAGAGTTGGGGCGTGGGGTGGAAGGCCGCCCACGCAAACCAGGACGCCGTGTGCACTTCCGCAACCGGCTGGACTTGGGTTCCCACTAATGGCCCCTCTACGGCCAGTCCCCGGGTTGATGCTCCGGTTCCCGTCGGCAGCGATGCTTGAAGAGCGAGAATGGCACCACGATGCTCGCTCGGCAACGGAACCCCGGTACCCCCCGGGGGGGGAATAATCAGGTATTGCCCGCCGTACTCGATTCTCGTGAGACGACACATGTTCATCAGTCTAGGAAGGATCTCCACGCGGGCCTTCACCGCCGGTGCAATATTCTTCACGTCGATGTGGCCGGCTCACGCGCTGGCTCAAGACGAGGGTCGCTTAGATGGGATCGTCGTCGACGACCGGACCATGCAACCTGTACAGGGTGCGGCCGTTTCGGTGTCAGGCCAAGGCGGCACGGAGGTCACGTCATCGGATGGGAGCTTCTCCTTCGCGTTGCTGCCCGTGGGGGTTCTCCATCTCAGGGTGCAGCGGGAGGGTTACTCCTCGACCATTGAACAGGTTGAAGTCGTGCCAGATGGTGGCACCTTCCTGCAGCTGAGCATCACGCCAATCGCCACGGTCTTGGACGAAGTCCTGGTCCGTATCCGGTCGGGCCATTCACGAGCCGACCTCGATCCCGTCGACCAGAGCGATTCGGATTCGGGCGCGACGGCGGCGGACCTGCTCGGCCAGCGCCTTCCGGGAGTCACAGTCGATCGCGGGACCGGCGCCCTCGGAGGGGGAGTCGAGGTCCGGATTCGAGGAGTCAGCAGTATCACTGGGGCTCGTGAGCCGCCAATCTTCTTGGATGGGGTCCGGCTGAACCCCAGCCGGCCGCCGGGGCTGTCCCTAAGAACAACGCCAGGTCTTCAGATCCTGGACGAGATCCCGGCCTCGCAGGTTCGGTCGATACGAGTCCTCCGCGGGCCCTCCGCGTCGGTCGTTTATGGCGATTCGGCTGATGGAGTGATCATCATCGAAACCCATCGCGGCGAACTCGATGACCAAGACTAAGCGAGGCTCGGCCTCGCACGGTTGATTCAGTGGACTCACGCAGTAGGGTTGACTCGGAGCCCCGAGCGTCCTGGCATCGGAGCCACTCCCATGTTCGCTTGTCCCAAAAAGGCGCCCGGGCCGATACGCTACTAGCTTGCTAGTGATTGGCCCAGAAAGGCGGAGACGTTAGTTGAAGTCGAGCCTCGCAAAGGGCGTCTCTGGCACACCTACCGCGCCGGCTGGGCCACGGCGCGGAAGAACGTGCCGATTCTCAGGACGTCGCCACAGCCGGTGGGTGGAAGACCAGCCAGATCGTCCAGGATCTCTATCAGCAGGCTGACCCTTCGACTATCTTGAAGGCCGTTATGCACACTGCGGAGCTTCGAGAAGCCCGATGAAGCCCTCTAACGTGCACATCAACATGCACACTCGTTCGTCAGCGAGTATTACCGGATACGGTAAAACCGCTTACCTATGGGATGAAGTAGAACAACGGGACGTG
>CAUZVZ010000026.1:0-23036 GCA_963583605.1 Gemmatimonadales bacterium UBA6960 | reverse complement strand
ACGGGGCATCGGCAGTGGGATCTATTACCCGGTGCCGCTCCACCTGCAGCCCTGCTTCGAGGAGCTTGATTACCGGAAGGGGGATTTGCCTGTGGCGGAACAGCTGTGCGCCGAGGTGTTGAGCTTACCGGTGTTCCCGGAGTTGGGGGAGGAGCGTGTGCGCTCGGTGGCTGACGCGATCCAGAAGTTCTACGCATGAGGGTCGTCGTGACCGGAGCGGCCGGGCTCCTGGGCAACGCGGTGGTGCGAGCGGCCCGGGAGCGGGGGCACGACGTGTGCGCCCTGGATCGAGAGGCGCTCGACGTCACGGACTCGGGCGCGGTCGACCGGCGCATTCGGGACGAGAAGCCTGAGGTCATCGTGCACTGTGCTGGGTACACCGCCGTGGATCGGGCGGAAGAGGAGGCGGAGCAGGCCATGCGGGTCAACTGCGACGGAACCCGGAACGTGGCGCTCGCTGCGGCTCAGATCGGTGCCAGGGTCTTCAATCCGAGTAGCGACTTCGTCTTCGACGGCCGCTCCGAGCGCCCCTACCGCCCCGATGACCAACCCATGCCGATCAACGCGTACGGGGTCAGCAAGTTGGCCGGAGAGCAGGTGCTCGCGTTGTCGGGGTGTGATTGGGCCGTCGTAAGAACGAGCTGGCTCTACGGGAGCGGCGGAAGGGACTTTGTCGATGTCATCCTCGACGCCCAGGGGAAGTCCGATGGGATGGCGATCGTAGACGATCAGGTCGGCTGCCCTACCTGGACGGGCAGCCTGGCGCCGGGCATCATCACGCTCGCCGAAGCGGGGGTCAGAGGGACGTACCATCTGTGCGACGGTGGCTCCGCTACCTGGTTCCAGTTAGCTAGCGCCGTGGTAGAGGAGGCGTCGATCGACGTAGAGTTCACACCTACGACCGCGCAGGAGTGGGGCGCGCCGGCGCCGCGGCCGCCCTATTCTGTACTAGACTGCTCTGAATCGGAGCGCATGTTGGGGCACCCCATGCCTGCTTGGCGTGCGTCGCTCGTCACCTATCTCTCAGAGACACTATGAAGGGGGTCGTCCTCGCCGGTGGGTTGGGTACCCGTCTACAGCCTATGACTCGAGTCACTAACAAGCATCTGCTTCCGGTGTTCGACCGGCCCATGATCTACTTTCCGATACAGCAGATGGTCCATGCGGGCATCGACGACATCCTAGTTGTGACTGGCGGGAATCATTCAGGAGATTTTCTGCTGCTGCTTGGAAATGGTGAGGAGTTTGGCCTCCGTCGATTAAGCTACGCTTACCAGGAAGGTGAGGGGGGCATCGCCGAGGCGTTGGGATTGGCCCAGGATTTCGCCGACGGTGGCTCGCTCTGTGTGATCTTGGGCGACAACATCTTCGGAGCGCCCATCCGGGAGGCGGTCGAGTCGTACCGGGCGGGGCCCGAGGGTGCGATGGTCCTGCTCAAGGAGGTGGATGATCCGCAACGGTTCGGCGTGGCCGAGTTGGACGGAGAGCGCATCGTGGGCATCGTGGAAAAGCCGTCGCAGCCCAAGAGCAACCTCGCGGTGACCGGCTGCTACTTCTACGACGGTCGCGTGTTCGACATCGCAGACAGCCTTTCGCGGTCCGACCGTGGAGAATTGGAGATCACGGACGTGAACAACCACTATATCGACTGGGGTGAGCTACGCCACTATATAGTGGACGGCTGGTGGGCCGACGCCGGCACGATTCCGTCTCTTTACCGAGCTACCCGACTCGTGGCTGAGACGACAGATCAAAGCGTGCTCCGACTTCCTGAGATCACAAAGTTCTCCAAAAAATCACCGAGCCAATGAGGCTTCTGGTCACCGGTGGTGCCGGGTTCATCGGATCGAATCTGGTCCGGTACCTTCTCAGGGCGTATAGGGATATCGACATCGTCAATCTGGACCTCCTCACTTACGCTGGGAACCAGGACAACCTAATTGGTGTGCGGGACGACCCTCGCTACCGGTTTGTCCATGGTGCCATCTATGACGCCCCTCTTGTGGCCGAGCTCATTCGGGACGTCGACGCTGTCGTGAACCTCGCTGCCGAGTCCCATGTGGACCGCTCCATCGAGCACGATGCGCCGTTCGTTCGGACCAATGTAACGGGCACGCATACGCTACTGAGCGCAGCACTGGCGGCGCCGACCCCGCCCCGATTCATCCAGGTCTCGACAGACGAGGTGTATGGGGACCTACCGTGGGTTGATCCAGCCGGGCCCCAAGTCGGTGCACTGCGTTTCACGGAATCGACGCCCCTCACCCCCAGGTCTCCATACTCCGCTACAAAAGCTTCCGGAGATATGCTCGCCGTGGCATACCATTGTACACACGGACTCGACGTGGTCGTCACCCGGTGCTCGAACAATTATGGACCCTACCAGTTTCCGGAGAAACTGATTCCGCTCATGGTCACCAATGCGATGAGTGGAGAGTCCCTACCGGTCTACGGCGATGGCCTCAACGTGCGCGACTGGATCCATGTGAGCGATCACTGTCGTGGGCTGGATCTTGCCCTTCGGCAGGGCCGGAGCGGAGAGGTATACAACTTCGGAGGTGACGCCGAGAGGACAAACCTACAGGTTGTGAGCACGATTCTGGAGCAGACGGGGGCAGATCCCAACCTCGTGACGTTCGTCGAGGATCGCCTGGGGCACGATCGCCGCTACGCGGTCGACTCGTCGAAGGCGAAGAGAGAACTTTTGTGGAAGCCGCGGGTCGCTTTCGATGAGGGACTAGCTCAAACCGTCAAATGGTACCGGAAAAACGAAGAGTGGCTCGCGCGCATTAGGAGTGGGGCGTACCACCGTGGCCGGGCCTAAGGCGCTGGGGTCCGTCTCATGGGGCGCGCTCTTCTTGACGCTTTTATGTGCTCTCCCCATCGGAGGGCAACTCCTTCGTCCAACTGAGCGGTCAGATCGAGTGCTTGAGGAGCTTGAACGGCTTCAGGCCTTCGAAATCCTTGACACGATCCCGACGGGACAGCGATTGGGGCTTGCCCGGACGCTTCGAATGGCTATGGAGTCTGACGGTGGTCAGCCACAGGACCGAACGAGTGCAATGGCACGACTGGTCTCAATCCCGGATCTGACGGCGGCCTTGGAGCTTTCGTTTGGCTGGGTAGACGCAAACGGGAGAGAGGTTCAGCCGAACGGGCTAGGAGAAATCGACGCGATGATCGCCACTCTAGCTCAGGCCCGAGGGGGTCGGATACTGGATGATGGCCTGAACTGGACTGTTGAACCCGCTCTCGGGTGGCGTTCCGGTGAATGGTCCTTCCAGGCTCGTGGCCGAATCCGATGGCTTTCCGGGAGTTCGCACGATCCGGAAGAGGGCCGTGTCCAGGAACTTTGGGTGGAAGGGCCACTCGGCCCACTATACTTCTCGGTCGGGCGAGCGCCGGTGATGTGGGGCTCGTCGTTTGTGGGAGCACCGGTGCTTTCGGGTCGATCTCGGGCGCTGGATCACGTGGGTATCGCGACTGACGGGACGTTCAGATTTCCTTGGATTTTCAGACAATTGGGACCGTCGAGATTCTCGGTGTCCGTTGCTCGTCTCGACGGAACCCGGGCGGTGCCTCACTCATTCCTCGTGGGTCACCGGTTGAGCCTCAGGCCAACGCGGAATCTCGAAGTTGGAATCTCTATGCTGATTCAGTCGGGTGGAGAAGGCGGACCCGAGGCCTCTTTCTTTCAGCGAGTTCTAGATTATCTGGTGCTGGTGGAGCCGCTTACCGCAGACTTATCTGCTGAGATCTCCAATAAGCTAGCGGGACTTGACGTTGCGTGGATGGTGCCGGGGACGCGTGGAAGCCGAGCGTACCTATCTATTGCCTTTGACGATTTTGGAAAAGCTTATCAATTGGATCGAGTCTTCGGCCAAGATGCGTCCTACATCCTCGGCATCTCAATCCCCAGACTCGAAGCCGACGGTATGATTGGCCTTAAGGCCGAGTACCATGAGACAGGGGTCCGATTCTATCGGCACGGCCAGTTTCCTTCAGGGGTGACTATGGACCGAATCGTTCTGGGAGATGGGCTCGGCCCTGACGGACGAGGTGTGTACTTGGCGATGGCCATTCGTCCGAACGCGTCGAACCGCCTCGTCGTACAGGTTGCTCGTGAGGAGAGAAGCAATGACTTTTACCACGTCAAGGGTGAGTTTTCCCTATCGAAGGTTATTGATCGTCCTGAAGAGAAACGGACTCGGTTGCTAGCCGATTGGGAGCGTAGCTGGCCAGATCGAAACTTCGGTGTTGTGGCTCGAACTGGCTACGAACATGTGTCCAACTTCGCCTTTGACCAAGCTACCGTCCGCCACGGTGCTTTGTCCGAGATCAGAGCTGTCCTCTGGCTACATTGATGACGAAACGTCTCTTTGATCTTGTCGCAGCTTCGATTCTTCTCGTATTGGCGTCACCCTTGATGTTGGCGGTCAGCTTCTTGATCAAGCTGACGTCTTCCGGCCCGGTCTTTTTCGCTCACCGGCGATGCGGATTTCAGGGTCAGACTCTGGGATGCCTGAAGTTTCGAACGATGGTGCAAAATGCAGAAGAGGTCCTCTCCAATGACAGAGAACTTCACGGTCTCTATCGGGACAGCGATTTCAAGATCCCCCGGGATCGAGATCTCAGGGTAACTAAAGTAGGTCATCTCCTACGCTATACTCACATCGACGAGCTTCCTCAACTCATCACTGTTCTGAGTGGAGGGATGTCGCTGGTCGGTCCTCGGCCTATCATCTCGGATGAGCTGGAAGTGTACGGGAGCCGAGCCAATGAGCTACTAAGTGTCCGACCGGGTATTTTTGGAGTTTGGACGGCTCAGGGAAAGGGTAGGGTGCCCTATCCAGAGCGGGCGGCCCTTGAATTAGAATACGTACGCACCCGGTCGTTCTTGCGTGACCTCTTGATCCTCGCTCGTAACATTCCCGTGCTGATCTGGGGGCAGACCGACGACTGAGCTGCGATGGGTGGGGTCGAACGTGCTTAGCTCAGATCCAAGCCTGATTCTCGGGTTATAGTCTCCAAGAACTCGTTTCGAAACCGGTCTCGCCCAAAGCGCTCGGCACTCTTTCGGATTTCGCTTTCCTGAAAGTCAGGCTCCATTTCAAGAAACTGTCCGAAGGCATCGTCGAACTCGCCTGTCCGATACCGGGCTCCGGTAAAACCAGGAATAACAGTTTCCATGGCGCCACCCGCGTCTAATGCGATCACTGGGGTGCCGCAGGCCATTGCTTCGACAGGTACCATGCCGAAGTCTTCCTCACCGGGAAATAGGAGTCCCCGGGCACCTTGAAGCAGCCGCCTCACTTCCTCGTCGTCGACTCTGCCTAGGAACTCGATCGGGAGCCCCTGGGCTGCTCGGACAAGGCGACTCATACCCGCGCCGGTGCCAGCAACCTTTAGCGGGAAGAACCCGGAAGACGCGAGCGACAGTAGGTCATAGGGACGCTTGTAGGAGCTCAAATGACCCACATAAACGAAATAATCTTCTCGGGGAATTTCTGGATCAAGCACGAAGAAATCCGTATGAACCGGTGGATAAACGACAGTGGATTCCCGATGATAATTAGCCCAAATCCTTTTCTGGACGTTGATAGAGTTGGCCATGAACAGGTCGACCCCTTGCACGGTTGACCTGTCCCAGGCCCGTAGAGCCGTCGCCTGCAGGTCCCACAGAGGTCGTATAGGCCAGGGGATCCGGCGACGGTAGTCGTCCTTTAGGTCCCAGATGTAGCGCATGGGCGTGTGACAATAGCACGCATGGAACGCCCCCGAGGGACGGACGACGCCTTTCGCGGGGCCTGACTCGAAGCTGAGCAGGAGATCGACTCCCTGGGTCGGGATGGTCTCCGTGGCCAGCGCCATGAGCGGGAGTAGGGCGGGATAGATGCGGGACGCACCCGGAATGCGGTTAACCCAGGTCGGGTCTACGCTTCGTCCCGGGAGCAGTTGATCGAGCACGCTCTGTTTGCACACATGCGTGTGGATGGTTGCTGAGGGGAACATGTCCGCAACCTCCTTCAGCACCTTTTCGCCACCGCGGATCGAGATCAGCCAGTAGTGGATAAGTGCGACGTTAGGCGTCACGACAAGACCTCTCGGGTGGGTGACCTCTTCACCAATCGGCGGAGTGCCCCGAGCCCTCCCGCCTGCCGCAATCCCAACGCCACGAGCCCGGGCAGGACGATCAACGCGAAAGCGCTCTTGGAGGATACCGATGCTGGTCGAGTGGCGGCAGCGAAGAGTAGGGACGCACCGCCTGACCACAACATCGTGCCCACCACACCGCTTCGACCGCTGGGCAGCAGTTTGTACGACGCTGCCAAGAGGAGTGCGGCATCCACCGCGGCTCGCAGCGTCCAGGCCATGGCCGCACCAGCGATGCCAAACCGTGGGAGCAGGATCCACAGGGCAATCATGTAGAAAGGCAGCTCCCACACGTGGAAGCGAGCCGTCAGCTTAGGGCGACCCAGACCTTGCACGAGAGCGAAGGGTGCCTGTGCGACGCCGTTGAAGAACGCGCCCACGATCAGCCAGCGAGCCACGACCGTGCCCTGGGTCGCAAGATCGGCCCCAACCCACAGCGTGAGCCCCTCGCCGACAAAGAGGAAAAAGAGCAGGAGCGGCGCGACGGTCAGCAGTAGGATCGTTTGGCAAGCGGAAACGAACAGAACGCCAGTGCGATCCGGATCCGCTTGATGCGTAGCCGCGAATGCCGGAAAAAAAACGGTCGTGATGGCGATGGGCAGGCGCACTGCGCGGGTGACGAGCTCGTAGGGGATCACGTACGACGCGACCGCGGACAGCGAAATCATCGCTCCGATCGCGAATCGGTCAATGTACAGCATGATGGGACTGACAATGTTGCTGACGGTGAGCCAACCTCCGAAGGACATCAGTTTCCGGGTTTCCCCTGAGACGAACCGTGGACGCGTCCGCAGCGCGGGGATCACCCGGAACACCGTGACTCCTAAGGCGAGGAGGCCACCCAGGCGAACCAGGAGCATCGCTGCCACGAGTGCGTCTACACGATGGGAGAAAGGGAGAACCAGGATCGGCGCCACGAGAAGCAGCACCGCCGACGGCAGTTGAACGAGCGCGATCGATCCAAAACGTTGCTCCGCTTCGAGGACACCCTTCAGTCCCGCCGATACGATGACCAAGGGGATCGAGACGCTAAGTATCTGAAACGCGGCCACACTTTCCGCTTGCAGGCCCACTGGAATGCGAAGGACGTCCTGCACAAGAATCGGTGAGATCAGCCACGTCCCGAGACTTCCGATCAGCCCAAAAGCGAGCAGGAGTGACAGGCCGGTCCAAACGAGACCCGGGACCTCGTAAGAGCGGCCGTCACCGAGGCGTACCGAGACCATGTGCGTGAGCGATCTGCCCAAGCCGATGTCGAAGAGGCCGAAGTAGCCCACGACCGTCCAGGCCAGGCTCAGGATTCCAAAGCGGGCCGGACCGAGCTGCGATAGCAGCACGGGGATGGCGACGAGAGCCACTACCATAGGTACAACACTGACGCCCACGTTGAGCACCGAGTTCCGCGCGAGGACCGACCCCGAGTGAAGCCGATCGAGGTTAGAACTCATGGACGCGCTCCGAGCCGTCCGCATTACTGCAGAAAAGGGTATTGTTTCGGATCTCCGGCCCCGACCGTATATTTTTCACCGACGCGCTCTGGGCAAGGACGAGAACAAGAAGGGATGCCCAAACTAGTTGCTCATGAACGAGGCGCAATTGCCCACCCAACCCCTTGTTTCCGCCGGCCCTGCCAGCGTGGTAGCGATCGTCCTGAACTGGTGTGGAGAAGAACTCACTGCTGAGTGTATCGAGTCCCTCGAGCGCTCGCAGTATTCGCAGCTGAGAACACTACTCATCGACAACGGCTCTCCGGACGGTTCCGGTGACCGCTTGCACGCTCGCTTTCCCACCATTCCCTACCTCCAGATGGGACAGAATCTGGGGTACGGCGTCGCAAACAACCGAGGCATTGAATGGGCGCTGGCTCACGGCGGGGACTACGTTCTCGTGGTCAACAATGATGCGGTGGTGTTACCGGGCGCCATAGGCCGCCTCGTGGAGACGGCGGAGTCCCAGGGAGACGTGGCGATCGTGGCGCCGTTCATCGGTTACCACGACGATCCTGAGACGGGGTGGTACGCGGGGGGCCGATTCAGCCGACTTCGTGGACTCGGTGTCCATACCCAGCCACCCGAAGGCCTGACAACACCCCAGGAGATCTCCTTCGCCACGGGTTGTGTTTTTCTCTTCTCGGCGCAGGCGATACAAGACGTGGGCACCTTCGCTGAAGATTTTGTCGCCTACGTGGAGGATGCCGAACTCTGTGTGAGGCTGAACCGTGCTGGCTATCGGATCCTCTTCGAGCCGCGCGCCAAGGCTCTTCATCGAACCCCTCGCATCGAAGACGATCCCGCTCCGTACAAGATTCGCTTACGCGACAGGAACCGGCGGCGTGTCATCAGGCGCCATTTTGGTCTCTCGGTTCGGATCCCCTTTTTGGCACGTTTTTTTGTGACTCGCATCATCTTGTTAGTGCGCTACTCGGTCCGCCTCGACTGGCCTCGTGCCGTTGCGATTGTCCAGGGAATGATAGAGCCGTGAGCGGTAGCAGGGAGGCAGGACGATCACTCCGCCGAATCTTGGTCCTGTTCTGTGGCCTGTTGGCCGCCGCTTGTGACCCATGCTTCGGAACGGCGGCCTGTGGTGATTCGCTAGATGTGAGCGCTACCGGTCAAGTCATTGAATTTCGTTCCGGGGAAGGGCTTACCGGGGTGGAGCTCATCTTCCGTCGTACAGGAGGTGTTCAGCTTATTGATCCGGTAGAGAGCGTGACGACCGGAGCCAATGGTATGTATGACTACCGCGCGAGAGCCCAGGAACCCGGTTCGGTCACATTTTCGGTCACGGTGAGACCGCCGGCGCCGTTTCCGGACTATACCGTACAGGATATCACGATCGCCACGTCAGCCGTCAAAGGTGAAGGACAACCGCTCGGTCGCTGGTTGGCGAACCCCCATTTCGCGTTCGTCGGCGAAGTGCACATGCTCGACCCCCGAGAGGCTGCGCGCATGGAGTGCGCAACGCCACCGTGTGGGTCAGTGGAATTCGTGCGGCGAGGTGGGGTCGATGTCGTTCCGGACTCCATCTTGACTTACCTTGATCCGTACGGGCGTTTCTTCTTCAATCCCGCCCCGCTGGGCGTCGGTGACGTGATTTTTGACCTGATATTCAAACTTCATGGATACGGTCCGGAAACGGTCAGGCGCACTATTTCAACTCGCCATGTAGACACTCCCATCGATTTAACGGAGGTTTTATATCTACCTTGTGTGCCGTTCCACAATAGAATCCCATGTTTATAGGCCTGTGTGGTGTCGCGGAATGAATGGTGGGTATAAGGTTCTAGTTAAACTACACTTGTTTCCGTGTTCGAAGATAATCCTAGGTGATCGTAGCTAGTTGTGTAGCTAGGTGTATGGATGATATGCAACACCGTGCGAGGACAAGAACGGCCCATTTGCTTGCCTTGAGTCTGGCTTTTGTCGTAGCCAGTCCTCTCTTGGCTGTGGCTCAAGACGCAGGTGTGTCTACTGGATTCGTGCTTCCGGGAGATCGGATCGGCATCCGCACATGGACAGCGGAAGAGATGGACGGGCAATATGACGTCGATGAGCTTGGGGACGTAATCCTTCCCCGACTCGGGCGGGTAACTGTGGGCGGACTGACTTCTTCCCAAGTCCGACACCACTTGCAGACGTCGTACGATGAGTTTCTTCGCGGAACTACCGTCGAAGTTCGCGTACTTCGCCGTGTAGGCGTCGGGGGTGAAGTAAACTTGCCCTCTCTCTACTGGATCGATTCCACGATCTCCCTCCGTGATGCCATAGCAATGGCGGGGGGAGTGTCTCCCTTAGGGAATCCAAAGCGGGTACTGCTACTCAGGTCCACCGAGCGCATCGCCGTGGATCTGGAGTCTGAGGTTAGTAATGAGCCAACGGCGCTCTTATCCGGTGACCAGATTATGGTTCCGCTCAAAAGCTGGCTCTCTCGTAATACGCCCCTTGTGGTGTCGACGGGTGCGAGCATGATGGCGGTGCTCGCTGGGATACTTCTCGCCCGATGAAGGACTTCGCTCCCCAAACGGTCAGCCTACGGGAAATAGTGGCTGCCTTGTGGCGAGGACGAATGCTAGTCCTGTTGGGACCGACGTTAGGTGTAGTTCTCGCGTTATCGCTTTCACGAATTCTGCCGCCGCGTTACGAGGCTGTGTCCACGGTTGTGCTCCGCGACAGACTTGAATCGGGGAGCTCTGGCCCGTTAGGAGCAGGAGCTCTGGGTGTTGGCTCGAGTGGCGGTGGAGGATCCTCGTCAAGAGGTGTATCCCAGGGATTACAGAGCTTTCTTTCTTTACCCACTGTATTAGGTGGTGGTGTTTCGACCGAACTCGAAATCATGACCAGTCGAGATCTGATCCGCCGTATGGCACGTGAAGTCGGCCTTCCAGTGACACTCCTTAAACCGAAAGGGATTCCTGCTGATTCTCTCTTTGCATCGATCGACATCTCGGGGTCTCTCGGAAAGCGCGGCACCTATCGGTTCACTAGGCAAGGTTCCGGCTTTCATGTGAAGGGAAGCTATGGTGTCGACCAGACGCTTGCACCGGGGGCTGCATTGGAGGTCCCTGGCGCCGTTTTGACACTTCGCCAGACGCCGCTTCCGTCCTCGTTCAAGATTGCGGTCGAGGATCTGGAGGAGACCGTCGAGCGCATTGCCCGTCAAAGTGTTCTCGATAGAATGTTTCGAGGGAGTGCGGCCGAGGTATCTCTGGCCGCTAGTGACATTGCCGAGGTCCGCTTCAGTGCCCGGGACCGGTGGACAGCAGCAACCGCAGCCAACACACTCGTTCAACTTTACCTCTCGGACCGTGAAGAGCGGCGCGCGCTCCTTCAGGAGGAGCGCGAGGCTCTCCTCGCACTCCTCGCAGACAGCCTGGCGGAAGAGTCGGCGCGAGCCGTGACTTCGTATCGTCAGTATCGGGAAGCTCAGGAGGTATTCGACCCCGACCGCTTGGGAGACGTAGAGCGAGCAGCCCTCTTGGGGATACAAGCTGACGCCGTCAGTATGGAGTTGGGCATCGTCGACCGGTTACTACAAGGCGACAACGATTCTCTCGCAACCGGCATCATCCTTGGAACTCCAACCCTTACCCAGAAAGAAGCGCTGCGGAGTCTACTCGATCGCCTTTACGAAGCACAGGCTGAGCGCTCCAGCTTACTGGAGCTGAGGACAGAGCGCGACTCAGAAGTTCGTGCATTCGACCGGAGTATCGAGTTCCTGATGGCTGAGTTAGAGCAAACAGTGAAAGCTCATCAGATGTCTTTACGTGACCGGCTGGCAGAGCTGCAGTTGGAAATGCAGGAATATCGCGATGCTCTTTCAACACGACCCGCTGACGAAGCTGCGAATTTCGCTCTCTCGGGTGAAATGGAGAGACTGACAGCCACCTTCGTGAGTGTGCAGGCACAGGTAGTGCAGGCTCGCCTATCCGCGATAGGCCAAGGGCGTGACTTGCGTCAGATCGATGTCGCCATGCCTCCAAGAAGACCAGAGTTTCCGAACGTCCCGGTGAACCTCCTGATCGGGATTCTTGCTGGAACCTTCTTGGGAGTACTGGGGGCTCTCCTTAAAGGGGCGGTCACGGACCGGGTCTTTGAGAGGGATCAGCTTCGCGCTGTCACAGACCTCCCTGTGGCTACGACAGACGCCTCCAGCTCACTTCTACTCATGGGGTTGGGGCAGGTGAGAAGCGTTCTGGTCCTACCACTTGGTGAGGAGGTCGGTGCCGAAAAAGCGGCTCGCTGGTTGGCAGAAGCCATCGCGGTGCGTTCGGGGCGAGCATCTCTGCTCGATCTGGCCAACGGTATTGGGATACCGACGGTTCCTTCTCTCGAGCACCTCAAGGTCGTCGAAGCCGGGCCAGAGAACGCTTATCACGAGCTCGTCCTAGAGGCCGGCGAGACGGATGGCACGAGTGTCGTTCCCCACAGCTGGACCCATTCTGTCAGGGACCTCGAAGAGCGGGAGAGCCCGCTTGTGATTGCGGTCTCAGGGATCGCTGCTCCCATGGCTCATGCGCTACTCGATCGTGATCGTCCGGTTATCCTCAGCTTGGAGAGCGGTACTTCCACCCTTTCTGATGTTGCGGACACTACCAGACGCCTGGAGAGCCTTGGCGTTACAGTTGCGGGAATCGTCTTGACTCGTCCTTGATGGTGGCCATTCAAGCTTTCGATCTTCGTACACATCAGGGGGCGAGCGGAGGGGTCCGAATCGTGAGCCTGCTCTCCTTCTCGCTGGTCGCGATGGTGGTGGGTCAACTCGGGCGCATCCCGCTCCTGAGTGCCGGTGCGAAGCAGGCTCCTCTTCTTGCCAACGATGTAGCTGTGGCTGTGGCTGTCGGGGCCGGACTGTGGCTGGGGTTGAGGAATCGAGCCCTTCGCCTCGACGCGGTCGCTCTTCTTGCGTTGGGGTTCGCGGGGGTAGGAGGGCTTTCGGCGTTGATGTCCGTCCCGCGCTTTGGCCTCTCGGGATTCGAGTTGATGTTCTCGCTCGCGTACCTGCTGCGCTGGGTCCTCTATATGGGGATCTACGTCGTGGTGATCGACGCGCTCACCCCACGGGAAGGCCGACAGCTGCTCAAGGTATTCGAGGGGGCCGTTCTGGCGTTCGCCTGCTTCGGCATCCTTCAGTCGATCTTCCTGCCGGGGTTCGCTCAGATCGTATTCCCCGACGCCGCGCTATACACGCAGTGGGACCCACAGGGAAGGCGCCTGGTGTCGACGTTTCTCGACCCGAATCTGGCCGGCGGACTGATCGTGGTTGCGCTCTTGCTCGCCTGCGCCCGACTCGCGGCGGGTGATTCCGTGTCACTTTGGAGACCTGGCGTGCTCGTAACGGCGCTGGTGATGACCGTGTCCAGAAGCTCCTTGCTGGCCTTTGTGGTGGGGTTGGCCGTTTTGGTCTTTTTGGTTCGCCGAGTCACGTGGAAGGCTATCATAGGGGCTCTTCTGGCAACTGCGGCGTGTCTCCTGGCGGCTCCTTGGGTGTGGCGCGCGGCAGACTCGTTCAACAAGCTTTCGTTGGACGATCCTTCGCTCCTCGCGCGTTTCGTGGCCTGGAGCCGGGCGCTAACCGTACTCGTCGACCACCCCATCGTCGGTGTGGGTTTCAACACATACGGCTTCGTTCAGCTTCGCTACGGATTTGCCGATCTGTCCCAGAGTGCTTTCGGCCTGGACGGGGGCCTGCTATTCATCGCTGTAATGACAGGCTTTGTTGGCGTTACGCTGTATGGTATCTTGCTGTTATCGGTGCTACGGGCTTGCGGGCGACTATGGAGTAGTGAGCGTTCATCTGTAGTCGATGGCGCGATCGGGCTTGGGGTTGCCGCTGCAACTGTGGCGCTCCTCATCCATAGCTTGTTCGTAAACAGCATACTTTATCCGCCGATACTACATTCGACATGGATTCTTTGGGGAATCGTGTTTGTTCTAAATCGCGATTCGGAGCCGGGTGAGCTTCCCACATGAAAATTCTATTAGACGTGCGGATGCTGAACTCGGGGGGTATCGGTCGCTTCATCCGTGAGGTCAGTAAGCGCTGGCTCAAGGATTCGCGCGTCAGCGAAATCCACTTTTTGGGATCTCGTTCTGAGATCTCGGGGTGGCTACCCAAGTTCGACACTCGGGGGATCGGGAAGGTCGTTCGGTGGCCCGGCTCGGTCTATTCCGTCGCCCGGCAGATCGCTTGGCCCCGTGTCTTCCACAAGCTGAGCAAGAGGGTAGACGCGTGCGTCTTCCCCCATTATGACGTTCCGATGGTCGGTCACCCCGCCCGCTCGGTGGTCATGGTGCACGATCTAATCCACTTCCGCTTCCCATCCGGGTTCCCCATGGGCGTGAGAGTGCCCGGACGTGTCCTGATGAACTCAGCGCTTCACAAGGCCAGTCGACTTGTCACGGTCTCGCAGTATAGCCGCAACGACATCATCCGCTGGAATCCAAGTATGGCGGATAAGCTCTCGGTTATCATGCCCGGAGTTTGTGACGTTTTCCGCCCACTGGAGGAGTCAGAGCGAGAGGACGCTCGCCACCGATGGGGGGCGCTGCAACCCTTCCTGCTCACCGTCGGACCGGCAAAAGCGCACAAGAACTTGGAGTTGGCCGTTGAAGTGCTGGCCGAAGCAAGGCGGACCCAGCCTGACCTGAGGCTCCTCATGGTCGGGGCGGTGGGACGGGGACTCCGAGATCTTCACCGGAGGGCAGCAGCCCTGGGTGTGGAGGACGCAGTGGTCGGCCTCGGGTTCCTGAGGGACGAGTATCTCCGCGAGCTGTACGGGACCGCCGACGCGCTGCTGTTTCCCTCCAAGTACGAGGGGTTTGGTATTCCGCCGATCGAGGCGCTCGCGTGCGGTTGTCCGGTGGTCGCTTCGAGCCGGACCGCCATACCCGAATCGGTGGGTGACGCGGGCTGGCTCGTGGATCCCGGGGACAAAGAAGGGTGGGTGCGGGTGGTAAGCGAGGTCGTCGCTCGCGCGCGAGTGAAGAATCCTACAGCTGGCCGCCTTTGGGCATCGGGATTTTCTTGGGATCAGACCGCTGATAAATTGCTCAAAATAGTTGAGACGGCGGCGTGAGCTGTACGATCACAGCTGCATTCTAACAAGGAAGGTGGGTCGGAGGTTCCACTGGTCTGACTCGAAATTCCGATTCAGGTTCCAGGTCACCGTAAGACCGGCTGTCCACTCCCAACGTCCTCTGAACCATAGAGCTTCACCTCCGAGGCTGTACATCATGTCTTGGCTCGGGCCATCGGGCGTAGATACACCGCAAGCTCCGGTCGTACATGGGGATAAACCCTCGTCCCTGGCCTCGCGAAGCAGGGAGGCTCTCCATCTCCCCCACGAGCTATACGAATCGAGAGCCAGAAATAATCCTGATCCCGCGTAGGCGGCAGGGGACCCGAGCATCTGACCTCGGTTGGTGTGGCCCTGACCGACCGTACTCGTGCTATGCCAATAAAGGTCGTTCTGGTGCCGTAACTCACGGATCTGACCTCTTCGTGCATTGAGAATTTCAGCGGTGAGCCGCATGACGCGACCGTCAACAGGCCGCCACGCCTTCTGGAAACCCAGCACATAGCCGGCAGCGTGTTCGGGTTCACCCATCAGGTCCACAAGGTTGTCCGCAAAATCGTCTCGAACGTATTCGAAATAGATCTCGAGCTTGCTGGCTTGAAGGGTCCAGCGACCAAAAATGGAGGCCAGTTGGTTCTCGGCGCCCTCGGGTGGGCCCCTGTCCCCGAAAGTGTTCCTTGAGGATCCAGGGGGCTCGAAGATACGCATCAGGTCCTCTGAGTTGGGGCCGCCCTCTCTCCATAAGGTATGGAAGAACCTGGACACTCCTAATTCCAATCCGGTGGCACCCCGCGGCCTGAACGACAATACGAACCCTGTACCGTATCGACTTTTGGCTGCCCCACTTCTCAGTGTGTAGTCTGATTCCTCCAGCCGTCCCCAAATCGCACGTGCGTGGAGGCGACCGACCCCGATTGAGAGAGGGTTTGCGGATCCTAGAAAGACGTGGTAGAAGCCGGGAGCGTTTGCACCCATCAACAAAGGGAACTGAACGGCGGGTCCCCATTGCTGGGTAGCCGTGGATGCTCCAAGAGTCACTCCAGACATTTCGATCTGCAGTGTCGATTCACCCAAATCGACTCTCTCGTAATCTCCATCACCGAACCGTTGCGGATTGTCGATATGCTTAGGGTTGCGAGGATCCGCGAACTCCAAGGGTCCACTCAGGCCCGTGTCCCTCAGATCGAACGAATCGTTCTGAGAATGAAACGCGATCGGCGACACGGTCAACGAGACGGGCCCCCACCATGCGGCCACGCCAGCCTGAAACACGTTAGTTAGACCTTTCCCGGCCCAGATTACTCCGTCGTTCGTGCCGTACGGAAATGTCGAATTGAAGACTACCGAACGTGTCGGGCGAATTGCTGCCCATCCCATCTTCTGATCGTCTACTGCTTCGAATCGAAAACGCCCTGCCCATGGGTGAGAGCCATTTGGTGGAGCCAATCCCTCGACCTGCTTACGAGAAAATGACCTGATTGACCATGGATACCAACTACTTTGTCCCGTCAGTTGCATGAGACGCAGATAGCTGTCTGACTCACTATTAACAAAAACTTCCGACCGAGCGTCGATCGGGTCACGTTCCTGTGCGGTCAAGTGGGGTGCCGAAATCACTTGAGTGGCTGCCCACACCACGAACCCAGCGACGGTTTGTGTGCCTAATGGTTTCACGCTTCACCTCTCGGCCAGTGCTTGCTGACATAGAGGTCCAGGGTCTTGTTCCAAATGTTGATGGTCCGAAAGCCTCCAGGGTTAGCGCGCCCCTGCTGGAACAGATAATTGAAGCGCCTCGCGACCGTCCATTCTCCGTGAATCTCCAGGGTTCCAAGAGTGAAAGAGCCTCGGACACCGGCCATGAGAGAAAAGTCATGCCTGAAGAAATTCACGTGCTTCTGGCGAAATAGGGCGTCGTTATCCCAGCGTGTACGTGAGAGGAATCCACCTGCGCTCCTCCCTTTTCGGAAGTAATCGATAGCCAGCCACTCGCTGGAACCACCAGGGCCGATGGCTGCCCCAAGCACCTGGCCTCGTTGAGTCAGGCCCTGCGGGGTTGCTCGGCCTGAATAATAATCAGGGGGTTCGGGCCGGTCGAAGCGAACGCGGTTCTGGTCGAGCCCCGTAAGCTCCAGTTGGGTGCGAAGGTATGAGTCGTCCGAATCATTGCCACCCACCCACTGGAGGCCGATCGTATAGCCTTGGGTGTGATGGGGGGTGGTCAGCCATTCCCGCACAGAGCCAGGCATCTCGGTCCGGGACCATTCAGCGTACATCTCAAAGCCGCTTTCGGGGAAAATCCATCGACCGAAGACCGCCGTCAGGTGGTCGGATCGAGGATCGCAGCCCTCTCCCACCACGTGCGGAGGCCTGACACATACAAGCTCATCCCACTGTGTCAACAAGTCCGTGGCACGCCCCGGGAGGCTAGTGAGTGCTTCCACAGGACGAACGACTAAGCGTTCGATCCCGAACGTCAGATTAGGGTCGAAGGGCATGGTGAGGGTGACCACACCTCCACTCACTGATCGTTTATCGTTGTTGAGGACTTTGTCGAAAAGGAGAGATTCCGTGAGTGTCCCAACGATGATCCTCCCCTCCAGTGTACCCAAGGATGTATCGATAGGACGATTCGTCCTGACAAACACGTGGGGGATTCCCTGGGCATGGTTGCTGAGCACCAAGGCGTTCCGAACACCTGGGCCCCACCACATGCTCTCGTTGGATAAGCCACCACTCAGGCCGCGGTAGGCAACGGTCACTGAACTCTGACCGAAATTGAACGCGGTCAGACGCTGGTCTCCAAAGCGCAGTGGAAGGTCAGCCGAGTTTCTCCCCACATACCAGGGTGAAGAGAATCTACTTCGATCCGGGTCCGCACCCTCGAAAATCGGGAAGGGCCGGTTCTGGCTGTGAGTCAATTCTGGAGCGAAAATGATTTGGAGCGCTTTGTATGTTGTCCGGAATCCAACACGGTGGAGCGTATTGACGCCGCGTCCGGCCCAGAGAGCTCCATCATTCTTTGAGAAAGGGATATCAGAATTCCAGACCACATGCGTTTCGACGGGTAGCACGTCAAAGCGCCAGCGGACACCTTGGTCAATAGGTGCTTGCATGGAATCAAGAGGGGTGGAGAGGACGCTTGCCGTGCGAAGCAGGTATCCCTCGGTCGTTTCCTGTCCCATCACCTGACGGGTGCGGAGCCGGTCCTCAGTGGAGCTACCAAGGGAGATCCACTGAGTGGTCTGACCAAGAGCAGAGTACGGGAGAAACCAGAGGGTTAGCACGACCAGGAAGCTTGCTGGTTGAATCGACATTCGCAGGGTTCTGGGGTATCGTCGGCAGACACAGAGCCGGGTACTCGAGTGCTCTGCGTATTCGGGGATAGGATTTTTTGAAATTAGATGCCTACGGAGTTACTGACGTGACCAACCGTTTCGCTGGGCTGCCCAACCGAATCCTGGCTCCTCTCGGCTACAGGCTCCAGAGGAAGCCTCCCTTTATTCGACCCGCCCATAAGTTCAGAATTGCTTCCTCTCCCAACCGTGTTCTCGGCCCGGCACTGCGGGAGCAAGATCATCTGGTCTTGAGCTGGTCGAACAAGACGACCAGCGTAACGAAGCCGGTGATACGAGCAAGAAGTTGGTCCGCGTTGAAGCTACTTCCTTCCCCCGGTTCCTTAAATGGCACCGAGATCGTACTTCCGGGCTCGACGCTGGGGTCACTCCTAAAGATGAGGAACTTCCTGGAACGCTGCCTCTCCTGGTTGGCGTACGTCACGACGGCGCGATTTCGGTCCCCATTCTCGACGACTCCCCCCGCCTGATCGAGGTAATCGCCCAAGCTCATCCCCTCCTGCCAACGAGTCCGAGACTGGAACTCCACGGCGCCGAGGATCTGAACCGTCCCGTCGAATTGGGGTACCTCGAGCGAGTCCCCGGGCAGCAAGAGGAGGTCTGCTGCACTCCCCGGCGAGGCCAAAGCATTTTCAAGGTCGAGCCCCAAGGGCAAGCCGCTACGAACCAACCGACCGCCGGCACGGTACGCGTCCGGGGTCAATCCTCCCGAGCGTTGGAGGAGGCTGGAAACAGTCTCACCGCGGTACTCGAGTGCATAGGGCCCAGGATAAAGCATCTCGCCCAAAAGCACGACATCGCCTTCATCCCGTAGCCCCTGAAGACGGCGGACGAACACCCGATCTCCAGCTTGGAGCTCAATCGCCCTCGCCGGCTCACCCCGCTCGACTCCGGTCTCGGGGCCCGGGCCGTCGAAGATCAGGTCGAGAGCCGACGGGATCGACGGATCGAATACGATGTCTAAACTGACCGCCACCCTGTCCCCGAGCAGCGAGCCATTCTGACGGCGGACCAGTTCAGCCGTTAAAGGGTCCGCCCCTTCCGTAAAGCCTCCGGCGGCGAGAAGCAGATCCTCCGCCGTCATGCCAACGTTGAGTGGAAACACGCCCGGATCCTTGACCTCACCACCGATGGAAACGAACGTCGCGGTCCTCAACTCGGACCGTCCGTAGATAACCACCCGGTCCATCTCGCGGAGCACCACGTCGGGCTCCGGCTGTCCACCCGCTTCCAAAGAGACCCTCTCGAGTACGTACGTGCTGTCGGCTTCTTCCAGGCGAATCAAGTGTGCCACTACATCGAAAGCATCAGGCAGGAGCCCGCCCGCACGTGTAATAACGTCGCCGAGCGTCATGTTCGGAGCCAACTCGTAAAGCCCAGGCTTCTCGACATGCCCTTCAACCACCACTTGATTGTCTCGTCGGTCTCCGATACCCAAGACCGTGACGCGGTCCCCGTCGATCAGTGCAAAGTCCTCGTCACTGGGCATCGTCTCAAGATCGACATCGAGGAGCATACGCTCGCGCCCCGGCGTCCGTTCCGCCGGGGGCAGAATGCGATCGATCTGGATTCGCCGCAGATACGCCGCCGGCTGCGGTCCCCCGGCGAATCTGATCAAGTCCCGCAGTTGCTCTCCCGGCTTGAGCTCGTAGATAGCAGGTCTGCGAATGAACCCGTCGATCGAGATTTGGGAGCCTACGATGGGCACGAATAGCCGGTCGCCCTGCTCGAGACGAATATCTTCCGAGGCGTCTCCCTCAATGAGGTAGTCGTAGAGATCCACTTCGCCCGCGAGGCGCCCGCCACGACGGACCTCAATCGAGCGCATCGATCCCTGCTCTCCCGGACCACCCGCGTTGTAGAGAGCGTTGAACACGCTGGCCACGGAGCTCACCTGATACGCCCCGGGGAGCGACACATCACCCATGAGGAACACTTGGTTACTCCTCAGGCGGCCCAACGCAACGTGAAAAGTCGTCGTCGCATCGCCCCCCCGGCGAACGCCCGAATACACGGCCCCCAATCTCGCATAAAGCCGATCCGTCAGATCTCCGAGAGTCAGACCGTTTACGAAAATCTGTCCCACATCGGGAATCACGATGAAGCCCTCTCGGGTGACGTCCAACGGTAACGCAAGCTCGACGTCGCCCGTAAGGATGAGTTGCAACTGGTCTCCCGGCCCCAGTTGATAGTCCGGATCGACGGGTCCGGTCACATCGGGCCGGAATTCAGTGGTGACGCCGCCGAAGATGCTTCGTCCAAAGACCGTAAGGACCGAATCCGGTATGGCCTCGAGTGTACGGGCCAGGCTATCCCGCTGTGCACTCATCGTATCGCTGGGGAGGAGGCCGGACGGATCGTTGAAGGCGCCTAGCACAGCAAGCGCTTGGAGGAAGTCCGCGCTCTGATCGAGGGGACTGCCGGCGGAACCGTCCAGTCGATCGAAGTACGCATCGGCGATAGACGGATCCATGCCCATGGAAGTCAGCTGCGCCCTCACTTCGGCCCGGGAGAGCCCGGACGCGGCAAGCTGGCTGAGGATTTCCTCCTGGGAGACCTGCTGACCCGTGAGGCGGCTAACTTCTTGTTGCGCGCGCGTTTGGGCGCGGGCCGGGTGGGGTGAAAGGCTCACCAGAGCATGGAGCGTCATGAGAAAAGGGACGCTCAGGGCCAATCGCCTCATCCAACTCTTCATCCGGCCGATCACCTCGACGATCGGCGAAAGAGCCGGGTCACATCATTCACCGCTTCGCTCCATAAAGCAGACAACCCGGCCAATTGCGGATCTTCCTTCATGAGATCTTCCTCACGGTGGTTCCGGACAAACGCCAGAAACACGCCGAAGATCGCCCCTGTAACGAGGCCCACCGCGACGGTCCTGACACGTCCCCTCGGATCTCGAAGCGCCGGCACCCGAGGAGACTCGATCAAAGTGATCACCGGTGTATTGCGAACCTCTTCGATGCGCGCACTCTCGTGTGCCTGCGCAAGCGAGATCACGAGTGCCTCCCGCCTCGCTACCGCACGCTGAAGTCGCTCGAACTCTAGCTGGAGCGGCGGTGAATTACCGAAAAGTCGGTTCTCCAGGGAGAAGTTCATGAGGCTGTCCTCGACCTCTCGAAGCTCACCGGTCAATTGGGTCAGCCGCTCCCCAGAAAACAGTCGCTCCGCACTCGCCTGGGACCGACGAGTCGTGAGATCGAAGTCGTTTACCAGTTCGAGAACGAGCGCCGCCATTCCCCTGGAGAGCACGGGATCGGACGTCGTAACGGAAAACCTTACGATCCCCGTGTCACGGTCAGTCGTCACGGACAGATCACGACTCAGGGCATAAATGGCTCGCTCGATTCGCTCTTCCTCCGTCGCCCCAACAACCTCGTAATGGGTAAAGAGGTCGACCTCGTCGGAGCCCTCCTCAGTAGGAGTCCGGGGAAAGCTACGCGTTACAACCTGTCGGAGAATTTCGCCCGAGGTCACGAGGTCGGCGTAGAACTGAGGAGAGCGCTCCCCCCCCCCGCCCCCTACCGAAAACCCGAACTGCTGAGCAAGCGCCACCGCGCCCGAAGGGGCGCCTCCCGAACCCTCCGGCAGGAACGAGGCTGACGAGGTATAGAGGGAGGACGTCGTGAGTGCCAAGACCAAGCCAATACCAGTAAACAGAACCACAGTGCGGAGAATGATCACTCGTTGGCGCAACAAGACGCTCATTATCTGGACGAGCGAGACCTCGTCGTCCAGATCGGAGAGGTCGGGTACCCTTTCCGCGCCTTCCACATGGGGGTGAGACGCGAAATCTTCCTGCTCTGGTAGCTCTTGGTCCACCATGCCTTCGAGTGCCGATGATTAGATTGGACGGGGGAGAGGCGCCTAAACTAGACCCGGGGTCGTTTTGTGTAAAGCGGAATGGGTTTTGATGGGATGGCCCCGGCGAACAGCTCGCGTGGAGCGATTATCGTCCGCGTGCATCAGCTTCGGGCGCGTCTCACCGCGACATAGGATTGGGGTAGCACCCAGAGAAGTCGCTCCGTCAAAATTTCACAGTCCGGAAAGAGACTCAGCACCTCGCTACGGGTCAGTAGGCGGATCTCGTCGACCATCCGTTCCAATTCTTCACGGGTGGGCCTCTGGAGCCATCCCCAGGGGGTCAACCACCTCACGACGAACCTGCGAACGGAGCGGGGCAACCAGTGCACCGCTGGAGCCAGAAAGTGGGGCTCTATCGGACACTCGTAGGCTGGAGTCTGCACCCACAGAGCGCCTCCCACTCGTCGCAACTCGGCGGCAAACTCCTGCTGCTTTTCCCATGATCCCACGTGTTCGATGACAGAATTGGAGAACACGATGTCATACGAACCGTCGTCGAATTCCAGTGCGCATCCATCGCCCACGAGCGTGCTGATAGCGTGGTCCGGGTATTCATCCGAGTCGAAGCCGATCTCGTGGATGTTCAGGATATCGATCCTTTGCACCGGTTGAGGGCGCTCTATCCAGGACCCGGGGTAACCTCCCACATCCAACATCGTCTCTGAGCCGGAGGGACGTATGAGATCCACGAAGAGCGCGAGCCGCCGACGCCTCCAGAATTTTAACAGGACGTGATAGATGTCATAGATGCTGATCATACTCATTCAGTCGCGCCCGGATCGTCGTCCGTCCCCACCCGCAAGGAAAGGCAAACTCGGCTTTGGTGTGCAACCTAGCCGGGCACCGACGCTCCGGCTTCAGCCGTCGCGGCCAATTCGGGAGTGCGCTGCTTGAGGACCTGACTCTCGATCCATCCGTAGGTCTTGGTGATGCCATCGATCAGCGGAGCCACCGGTCTCCAATTGAGCCGCTCCTGGATGAGCTTGTTGTCCGAATTGCGGCCCCTAACGCCGAGCGGACCGGGAATATGCTCGATGGTGATCACTTTTCCCGCGACCTGGGCAGTCATCATCGCAAGCCGGTTGATCGAC